>JAGQOZ010001068.1 GCA_020426955.1 Planctomycetales bacterium | reverse complement strand
GCCGTCCCCCAGGCAGTGAATCCTGGGCAATCTGCCTGTCCCAATCATCATTCTGTTGCAGCTGGAAGTCGGACAGCCACGCAAAAAACTCTTCGCGCTCGACCTCCGGAAGGGCCTTCACCTGCTCGGCAATCTGCTGGACCTTTGTGTTCATATCTGACATTATCTCTCGCCGAGTGTAGCCCGGCAACCCCCACGAAGCCAAGGGTGCTCTTGGTCGTCGGCGGCGAACGTTTGGGATAACGGGGGGCGAGTGAAAGACCTTGACGTCAGGACCGACTACGCCGAGCCCTCCCGTTCATCCCATTGTTCTGTCGTGGATCAGGGCGAAATCAGTCGGTCGTATTCGGCATGGCTACCAATCCAGATCCAAAGCAGTCCATCGTCAACCTCGACTGCCAACGCCCTGTATTGGAGGCCAACACGGGCAGATCGATATCGTCCAACCTTCTTGAATTGTAGCGAGGGATGATTGGGATTAGATCGTAACAATTGAAAGTTCTTGTCCGCAAGCGATCGGATGTCACTGGGCAATGCATTGTAGCATTGCCAGAATCCTGGGCTCGCAAAATGTTTCATAATTGGGTCGATCTGCCTGCTTGGTGGTCGCGAA
>JAGQOZ010001067.1 GCA_020426955.1 Planctomycetales bacterium | reverse complement strand
TAGTAGACCAGCCCGTATGCGCATCTGTGCAAGTACGTCCTTAAGGGGCGTGATTAACGTCGTCGAACGCACCACAGCAACAAAAAGGCGCTCGCGAGCGACACAAACGTAGTTGGTTCCGGCACGGCGGTGACTTGCGGTGGCAGTGGCCCCAGTTCGAAGCCTCCGTCAGTAAAAGCAGCTACGAAATCACCGCTGTCAAAATCCATGTCGCCGTTCCAGTCACCTTCGGCCCAAGTTGCATTGTCGTCAATTCCGTCCTCGTACTTACCTTGACTGAACACCGCGACGAAATCGCTACTGTTAAATTCGCCGTCTAGATTAGCGTCGCCAATCCACGTCCTTTTCAAATCCTTCACCCAGACGGTTCGGTCCGTCGCGTCCACAGCGCCGTCATTGTTCAAGTCGAACGAAACATCGGGAGTTGCCGAAGCAGCTTCGTTGCTCAGCAGATCAATGTCGTTCGCATCAAGTTCGCCATTGCCGTTGAAGTCACCAGCGACGGACGGGATCGCGTTGAAGTCCATGTCATGGGCTCCCAGTGAGACTTCGCCTTGAACCTTGAAGTCATCGATCAGCCCGATGAAACCGTTTGTTCCATCGTTGCGGCCGCCA
>JAGQOZ010001066.1 GCA_020426955.1 Planctomycetales bacterium | reverse complement strand
CCACGCAAGGAGCGGCTGGTGCCGCGGATCTGGCCGAAGGAATTTACCAGGCGTTGATTACGACGGTAGGTGGGCTGCTGGTCGCGATCCCGTCACTGGGCGCATTTGCGGTGTTTCGCAATCGCCTGGATCAGCTCGTCGCCGAAGTCGGCTACACGGCGCAACACGTATTCACACCGTGGAAGAGGAAGCGACACCAACTGGCTCGGGCGAATCGCTCCCAAACGGAGGGACGTTGATGCGCGCGGTGCGTTACGGACGAAACGACCAAGTCAGCTTCAATATGACTCCCATGATCGACATCGTGTTCTTGTTGATCATCTTCTTCCTCCTCTCCAGCCACCTGGTGCGGCGAGAATCCCAACTCGAAATACCTTTGCCTGCGGCGACGACCGGGGAAGACGAATGGGACGAGACTCGGCCGCGCGTTACTCTAAACGTACTCTCCGATGGCGAAGTTCTTCTGTCCGGCCGGGCGATCGCCATCTCCCAGTTGTCATCTCGATTGGCATGGGCAAGACAAGAAATGACAGATGACCTCGAAGTGCGGATTCGAGCCGATCGGACTGTGCCGTACGAGTTTGTTTCACCGATACTCGTCGCCGCTGCGAAAGCGG
>JAGQOZ010001065.1 GCA_020426955.1 Planctomycetales bacterium | reverse complement strand
CAACTATCGCCAAGCCCTGATCGACTACCAACAGGATCGTCGGCAGTTGATCCAGTTCTACGACAACACCTACCGCTCACTGCGGCAACTGCTGCGTGTCATGGAGCAGCTAGAACTCAACCTAGAGATCCAGCGTCGCGCGGTCGTGATCGCGATCCGCCGAGTCGATTTGACGCGTGAAGACTTGGCCGAACCAACTCCGCCACCAGAGCCTGGCCAGCCCGCAACGCAGCTTGGCCCGACGGCCGCCGTCAACTTGCTGACCGCCTTGTCGGACCTTCGTAGCACGCAGAACAACTTCATGAGCGTTTGGTTGAACTACTACGCCAACCGCATGCGACTGCACCGCGATACCGGCCTGATGCAACTGGATGAGAACGGCGCCTGGATCGACGTTCCCCTCTTTCAAGCTGCGGAAGAAGCAGAGGCCACAACCGAAGAATTGCCTCCGCCGCTGCCCGAGGAATGGATCCGTGACGCCTTTGAAGGAGTGCCCGAAGCCGAACGCCCCAAGTTCGACGACGCGGACCCGGAGATCATTCGGACGTCGTTCACGAAGCAGGAGTAATCATTCGGGTCGTTCGTCAAACGGGTCGACGACGGTGGCCTGGGTCTTCGCAG
>JAGQOZ010001064.1 GCA_020426955.1 Planctomycetales bacterium | reverse complement strand
ATGTTGCCCGACATGGCGGCCGGCTGCAGCATGGCCGACATGGCGGCGATCGACCAAGTGGAAGACGCCTGGGATGCGATGGGCGAGTTGATCGACGTCGACCGCGTGATCCCCGTGACCTACATCAACTCGGCGGCGAGCCTCAAGGCGTTTTGCGGACGTCACGGCGGCGTGGTCTGCACAAGCAGCAACGCCGCGGCCGTATTGGAGTGGGCGTTCGCTCGCGGCGAGCGGGTGTTCTTCTTTCCCGACCAGCACCTCGGTCGCAACACGGCCAAGGGGATGGGCGTGCCGCTCGAGCGAATGCCGGTGTGGGATCCGTACGCCGATGAGTTCGGTGGCCTTGCCGCCGCGACTGTCGAGGCGTCTAAGGTGCTGCTGTGGAAGGGGCACTGTAGCGTGCACCAGATGTTTCAGCGGTCGCACGTCGATCAGTTCCGCCAGCAGATTCCAGGCGTCAAAATCTTGGTCCACCCTGAGTGCCCCATGGAGGTTGCCGATGCGGCGGACATCCAGGGGAGCACGGGTCGCATTATTCGCGAGGTGGAGACGGCGCCGGCCGGCACGAAATGGGCGATCGGCACGGAACTGCACTTGGTCAATCGGCTCAAGGCCGAACACC
>JAGQOZ010001063.1 GCA_020426955.1 Planctomycetales bacterium | reverse complement strand
GCACCAGTCCTTTACTTTCCAGGACGGTGCAGATGTTCCACGCGACGGCCTTGCCAAGCTTGAGGGAGTCTGGCGCTGGATTGAGATCGGTTAGATCCTCCCATTCCCAGTATTGTGGTTCGTTTCGATGGTCCCAAATCCATTGTGCTGCCTTCGCTAAGTCAAAGTAGAATGAATCCATTTGAGACGGCACCGTGTATCGTAAGTTGTGCGAGCAAGCTACCAGCAGGATTGCACCTGTAGACGCGGCTCGGCGAATGTCGGGTTCTTATTGGCAGCTAACGACCAGCGTAACCGGGCGGCGACGGTACGCGTTGAGTTCAGATTTAGCCGAATCGCTGCTCCGGTTCACGCATTTGTTAGCACGCCGACTTGTCGTTCAGTGTCACCCCATGCTGTTGATGTGACACGAAGTTTGTGGTGGGCGTACCACCCGCAACAAACGGTGGAATGATGGAAGGTTGCCGAAGCAGTCACTATTCGCTCTTCCGTTGTTGCGCTACGAATTCCACAATCGGCAGTAGCAGTCCGCCGACGATGATTTGAAGAGTCACCAACATGATCAAAAGGATTCCGAAGAAGAATTGGGATTCGGTGAGGTCAAACCGAGTCAATTTGTGAATGC
>JAGQOZ010001062.1 GCA_020426955.1 Planctomycetales bacterium | reverse complement strand
AGCCACAGCTACGGTGGTACCAGACCAACAAGCCGTGCTTTTTTATCTGTATTTCTCGGACGTTACCTCCAAACATCAAGAACTGTTAGAGGCGGGAATATCGGCGGGCGACCTGTGCTTCCCATTTTACTGCCCCCAAGGTGAGTTTCGTGTAACGGATCCCGACGGCTACATCGTCATGTGTACTCACACCTGACGTTCACGCAGGTGGTTTGGATTAGACGATAAGCACGGTAGGCGACCGATGTCGGAGTCGGATTCGCCAGCAAAGAGCAGCGGCGTGCGTTCTACTTGGGACTCGTGGCCTCGTCCACTACGGGTTTGGTTAGTGGATTGTTTCAAAGGTAACTTTGGGATTGTCTCGTTGAAGGACTTGCAAGTCCCAGTCTGACTTGAGCAGAATCGCGGGGTCTCCGAACGAATCGGTGACGAGCTTGGCACTGTAGGGCGTTTTCAGCGATTCATTATGCTCAGGCGCATACCAACGAGCATACTTATATGGAAGCCACTGGATTTTCGAGGGTGCATTGTATTCGGTTTCCAATCGGAACTGGACTACGTCAAATTGCAGTTCACCGACGGCTGCCAGTATGGATTCTTTAATATGTCCAATGGAATAAAAGAGCTGGA
>JAGQOZ010001061.1 GCA_020426955.1 Planctomycetales bacterium | reverse complement strand
CGAAAGAGTTCCCTTGGAGCGGCAACGAATGGTGTTGCCATCGACGAAACGTACTGAGTACGGAGTACGGAGTCTGGCGAACACGCGGCTCGGCAGTAGCCTCGCTCTCCCGTGCGCCTCGCCCTCCCGTGTGCTGCGGTCTCCTGTGCGCTTCAGTCTCCTGTGCGCTTCGACCACGCATGACGACGATCAAGGCGAGCAGCATCAACCACAAACCGCCACTCGGTTCCGGCACCACTGGTACGGCCAGCTGGGGTCCAATCTCATACCCGCCATCTTGAAAGGCCTTCACCAGGTCTGAAGAATCAAATTCACCGTCGCCGTTCCAGTCGCCGGTGGCCCAAGTCGAATTCAGGGCGATCTCGTCTTCGTACTGGCCGGCCGCGAAGACATTTACCAGGTCCGTCGAATTGAATTCACCGTCGAGGTTGGCGTCGCCGAAGTAAGTATTGGCAACTTCTTTGACCCAAGCTGTGCGATCTTCCAGATCGACGACGCCATCATGGTTGACGTCGTAATTTGCTCGGCGAGTGCCACGCGCAATGCCGTCTGTCAATTCATCGATGTCCGAATCGGTGAACTGATTGTCTAAATCATAGTCTCCCAACCTTTGCCAAATCGACTCCAGGA
>JAGQOZ010001060.1 GCA_020426955.1 Planctomycetales bacterium | reverse complement strand
TCATTCTTCATCATTGCGCGGCGGATTCCGTGTTCATTTCGGCTCGGCGAGCACAGGCAGCGGTCCATTGCCATGGCATCATTTCGCAAGACGCGGGCCCACCAGCGGGCAGTCCATGGCAGACGCTGCGGACTCATCATCAGCCCCGCGCGAACGCCTCGTATCCAATGCCCCGCATACCAACGCAACCATCAGGCCCCGTGCGACAACGCACCATCGCCATCATTTGCCATCGCGCCCCGCGCTAGATGCACGAACGACGGCGTTCAGCCGGTTCCGGGGGATTGGGTTATTGTGCAAAGTCGACTGGCCACCGGAACTCGGTTGCAACGCTTTGTTCCCCGACATTCTGCGTCAGCGATTCGCGAATAGACATTTTACTCGATTGCCCGTTGTCCTACATTGTTCTTAACCATCGTCGCTAAGATTTGATTTGCAGCATCAAGAGTCAATTTGTTTGTTTCCCACCCCTTGGTCAGTCGCTCGTGAAGTCTTTTACCGGCAGTGCCAGACCTATATGTTGCCTCAATGGATTCAGCGGTTGGTTCATCACCAAATATGTCCCGCACTGTATCGGCGTACGCGTCGGCGGGTTCATTCGGATAGGGCCATGTCGGCATGAAATAGTTTA
>JAGQOZ010001059.1 GCA_020426955.1 Planctomycetales bacterium | reverse complement strand
AAAACCTCCTGGTCAAACAGCTCGAACGACGCTCCTTTAGATCGTACCTTGAAAGTCCGCACACCGCTTTGGTTGGCCTGACCGCGGAAGTCGCACATGAAGAAGTTGCCAAGGTAACTGTCACTCAATCCTGTTCCCGGGTAGTAACAGATGCCCGACGGACCGTCGCCCAAGTTCTCGACCGGAGGCATGATCCAGGCCGCTTGCCCGGCAAAGCTGGGTTTCCATAACAGCTCCTGGTTCCACGGTCCACGGTCGGCGAGGTATTGAAACGCCATCCGCCACCCCGCATCACCCCCTTCCCACACGTGCACCCAACGAGCCAGGTCGCCACTGTCGGAATTGTTGTCGCCGGTAAACAGATCGCCGTAGTCATTAAACGCCAGTTCTTGCGGGTTGCGAAAACCGGTTGCGAAAACCTCCAAGTGCGAGCCATCCTGCTCGCAACGAAAAACCGCCCCGGACTCGGGATTGGCAAAGGTCTCGGATTTCGTTTCAACGTGATAGCCTCGATCGCCAATGCTGAAATAGATCCGGCCGTCCAAACCCAACGTTAATCCGTGCAAGTCATGCCCGCGAAATGCGACCCGAACTCCAAAGCCTTCGTGCAGTACCAACTGACGGTCGGCCTTACCG
>JAGQOZ010000105.1 GCA_020426955.1 Planctomycetales bacterium | reverse complement strand
CACAGACAGAATGCGCAAGCCACATCGTCGTCGAATCGGCAGAAAGACTCAAGAGGTTTGCCGCGACACAATACCGGGTAGACGATGACTGGCAAAAATCGCAGTTGCAGCCACCCAACGGAAGTTCCATAATCACTTATCATCAATGATGGACGACCGTTGTCTGCAACGTCGCCCCACTTGTGCTTGCAACCATTTCCTGCTTTAAGGCCGCGATTCTTACGCCAGTTTTCGTTAGCTTCATCTATGCAATCAATTGAACGTCAGGCCATTGAGTTGGGAATCATTGTCGCGGGACCACTCGATTCAGCCGATCGTCGAGCTGTGGATGGTGCCATTTCTGAGGTGCGAAGACAATTGAACCAGTGGTTGGCCGAATTTGATTGGCAGTTCCAGCAGGTGCGACGAGACGAATGGACTGACAAATCGCGAATGGAACCTACCGATTTGCTGCAACAGGCGCGCGAGGAACGGGACGAAAAGGGCTGGGACTTTGCGTTCGTGTTGACCGCTGTCGATTTGGTGAGTCATTACAAGCCGTTTGCACTGGGAATTATTTCAAGAACACTGGACGTCGCTGTTATCTCGACCGCTCGCATCGACCCACGAGCGAAACACCCAAATACGCAAGAAGAAGATCGAACGGAAGTCATGCGTGAATGTGTGCTGCGGCTGATGCTGCACACACTAGGTCACTGGTTGGGACTGGGGCACGATTCGGATCCCAATAATACAATGCACGACATCGATTCAGTGGATGACCTTCAAGGAAACCTGGAATTCAGTTCCAAACAACTTGCAGCGATGCATGAAGCGTTGCAGACGATTGCCGACCAACGTCTGGAAGAACGTACGGATCTGCAGGCAACATGGTCGTTCCGTTTTGCATTGCTGGCCGCGTGGGAAAATCGATTCGAGATTCTAGACGCGGTGACACAAGCAAAGCCCTGGGAATTCCCAACTCGCCTTAGTCGGCTCACAACGGCAGCGGTTTCGGCCGTTGTGGTATTACTCATGACGGCGGAAACCTGGGATATGGCAATGAGTCAAAGTTGGTTACAAGTGACCGGACTTTTTCTGTTCGCACTGATCACAACCACCGGATACGTGGCAACTCGTCAACAGCTACTCATTCGCAGAAGCGGACGCGCCATTAGCGAGCAGATTGTGGCCAGCAACGTATCCGCCTCGGCGATTGTCGCGAGCGGCATGTTGGTGACGTTCTTGATACTTGCCTTGCTAACTCTAGCCGCAGCAGTCTTATTGTTTCCTTCCGCCGTGGTCCATGGTTGGGCCGCTTCGGCGGAAAAGCCTATCACGGCGTATCAATATTTCTTGTTGGCCGGTACTGTCGGTTCGCTGGGAATTATGATCGGAGCACTTGGAGCATCGTTCGAACAACAATCGCATTTTCGTCATGTCGTGTTTGTCGACGAAGAAGTGTGACGCTACGGAATGCGCCTGTATCGGTTCAGGCAATCATCTTCGAACCAGTCACGCACTAGCGAAACGGATCGGATGAACGAACGAAACACAGCGTCTCGGCGATACCCACCTCCCTGGAACGCAAAGACCAAATCCGTGGTGTTGAAATCTCCATCTCCGTTCCAATCTCCTTGCGCAAACGATGCGTTGTTTGGCAGCGCATCTTCATACAGACCAGCTTGGAACACCAGCACCAGATCGGTGCTGTTGAACAGCCCGTCCAGATTCGTATCGCCCGGCGACGTATCCATCAGATCCGTGATCCAGAGTTCCGCGTCGGTCTCGTTCAACGTTCCGTCGAGATTAATGTCTAATTCGGGCAAATAGTCCGCTCCTCGAATCTGCTCATGTAGGTAGTCAATGTCCGTTGCGTTGCACTCGCCATCTTGATTCAAGTCGCACGGTTGGAATTCATGGGGCTGGGCGAACGTCACGCGGATCGAACGCTGATTGTTGAGATCGCTAATTTCCATGATTTTTTCATGACGATCAACGATGACCAGCAATTCTACTTCGCCCACCAGATGTGAAGTATCAATGGGAATCAACACATCCTGCGATGCGAACGGACTCAACTGATCAATGGTTGTCAGTCCGACCACTCGCCGGCCAAACACCGGTGAAACGGCCATGACTTCAATGCGAATATCTTCGGCATCGTCAATACCCTGGTTTCGCACGGCAACTCGCAGATCCAGCGGTTCCCCCTGCGTCGGCGTCTGGTTGGTCGTCGCCACAAAATCGATGACCAAATCGGCGAAGCCCTGCATCTGCAGATATTCACTGGCAAAGTCGTTCGCATGATCCTTGTCCAGCGGAATCGACGCTGGCGCCAGCGTGATTCGATAGTTGTTCACACCTGCCCAACCCGGCGCGGAAAACGGCACCATCACGCTTTCATTGGGCAAGAACTCCACCACCGATTGTTCGCGAATCAGCTGGAATGGGCCATCGTTGCGACTCCACCACAATTGAACAACCACATCCGCTGCCGGTAGTTCGCCCAGATTATTGATTTCGGCTGTGACGGAAACGTTGTCTTCGCCGGAATAGTCCAGCAACGTCGCGAACAGTTGATTTACAGCCATGTCGGGCGCCATGTGGACGTTGGTCACATAGACGTTGTTGAATTCGGACGCTTCGTCAATGAAATGAGTGCCGTCCACCACCACTGCCAATTCCAAGTAGCCGCCGTCCGCCGCAATTTTCCACGGCAACGTGTAGGTGGCCGTTTGGTTGGCCGCCAACGATGGCACCGTCTGCGTGGCCAATGCGTTCTGGTGGTTCCAGATAGCAGGAGACGCACCGGAAAACAGATCAATCGTAAACGGAACACTAATCGCTGCGGAACTGGTGTTGCGAATGGTCACTTGCACTGGTACCGTTTGACCCGGCACCGGAGGCGACGTCACCACCACCGAATCAATCGTCAGATCCACCAAGCCGAACAGAATGTCTTGTGACACATTGTTGTCTGTCGAAATCATTTCGGCAGCACCGTCTGTCAACGCCGTCAATCGCAATGCGATGGTCTGTTTGCCAGGTGTGACCGAAATCAATTCTAACCAGTCGAATTGGCCGCCAGGTCCGAGTGTTGCTTGGCGCGACTGCAGCGTGATGTTGTCTTCCAAGCGAACCATGTCGATACGAACCGGCGACGCCGCCAAACCTTGGTTCACGATCGTCGCTTGACCCAACACGTTACTGCCGATGGCCGCGTGATCGATGCCAGCGAATCGAAACGGTTTAGAAAACGCAAATTCGGGCAATGCTTGAAGTCGCTGACCGCTGACGTTCCCGGTCAACGGAATTCCGTCGGATGACGTGGAACTTGGGGGCGGAACGGGTTCGCTAGATCCAAGCGGCATACGCTGGTCGTAGATCACTTGCCAACGATCTCCTTGACGAGCGGTTTGGTCTATCGCCAACACTGGTGCAATTTCCAAAGCGTCGCTCTGACTGATTTGCACGGGAGACGACCAGCCACCAGGGCGACCTTCCGCGACGGACGTGCTGGACGCGAAAATTTCGTTCACATTGCCGTCACTTTGCTGCCAATAGGCGGTCAGTCCGTCCGCTGTCTGCAGCGTTTTCAAATACGAATAATTAGCACCTTGATGAATCGTCTGCACTCCGGTTGGTACCGTAAACGCCTCGGTCGCAGCCGTTCGATGCAGCAATCGACTCACCGCCACCGTTTCATTTGCGGCCGAATTTTCGGTCGGCATCGATTCGTAGGCCACAGCGGCAAAGATGACGTCCAGTCGAACCTGACCGGTTTGATCCTTGCCTGCCGAATTAATCGCCAACTGTGTAATCCGCTGGCCTTCGATTCCCAGCGTTTCTAGTTTGGCCGGCGTCGACCACGTACCTGTGGACGCTTGGCTGAACCAGATTTCGGTGCCCTGAGTTGTGTCGGCATTCCGTAGCCACACCACGGTGGCCGTGCCCGATTCATCCATGAACACGGCGGGCCGAGTGTCACTGGCCAAGGAACCATTCGGATCGTTGGTCAGTGCTTTTGATGCCGACCAAGAATGCGTTTGACTGTTCCAAGTTGCGACGTGGATTTCGTTCGTGAACGGGCTCTGCAGCGGAGTGGCATTGGAATTGTGCGTCCACGCCAAAACACCCTGGTCGGCCGAGTTAAACGCGATGGCCGGATTACCGTCAAAGCGGCCGTTCGATTCCAGCGTTTGTTCGGCATTCCAGGATTCGCCGTCAAAATAGCGGTAGCGGATTTCTTGCGCATTGGCGAATTCGTCAAACGTGACATTCGGTGCGAACAGATCGGGTAACGCGGTAGCCTGGTAGGTGACCAGCGCCGGCCGATTGCGTTCATCGGCAAACAACGCGGCGACGGGGTTCGAAACATGTTCAGGCTGTGAAAGCGTCACCAGCGAATCGTCCCATTCGTAGTTGTTTCGAGTGGCATAGGCCAAATTAGAACGCCCGTTACCGACGTCTACCAATTGCAAAAACAAACCGGCATCTTGGTCCAAAATCAATTGCGGTTGCGATCGCATCTTGAGTTCGCCCAGCGATTGCGAACCAGTGGCCGGGGTCGTCACAGCAGGCGGCGGTGCGAATTCCATCGGGTTACCGTTTTCATCGCGAGCCATCAAATCTGGATCGGGAAATTCAGCCGCCACGGTTGTGCTGTTCCCCACGAATTGGTCATATTCGTCCCACGTGTACACATCGCCCACAGAAAACAGCGGCGGCGATTCCCATTCGTAATCCCAGACTTCAAAGCCCAAGACGGAAGCTTCAGTGGCCAAGGTCAAACTGCCTGACAGTTCGACGTCAAGGTTCGAAAAGAAGTCTTCAAATTTGACAATGTCGTTTGGTTGACTTCCGTCCGCTTTCAGGCCGACATCAAGGGAAAGATTCAAGCCAATCGATCCAGAAATGGTGGCGATATCAAGAAAGCCGAACAGTTCCGCTTCCCCTTCGATGGTCAACGAGGGATTGAGGTCCAAGCCAACAAACGTAGGTCTGGCAACTCCCAGCGGCGTCAACTGCAACGGATCGGCCAACGCTGCGGCGTCAAACGCGACGGTCACACCAGCGTCCAAATCGGCGGCCACGTTGATTAGCAAGTTGGCGTTGAGACTGGCGAGTCCCGGAATGCCGTAGGAAAACAGGCGGATTTCCGGCGAATTGTAATCCAGCACCGGTAGGTCTTCCATGCGGAACGAAACAAAGAATGCAGTGGCTTCCACCGTTTGTGGATCAATGTCCAAATTCGCCAATAAGGCAATATGATCCGTTGCCGGCGTGTTGCCATCGTACGTGACGTCAAAGACGGTGTTGCCCAAGATTTTAAGCTTCGCTTGAGCTTCAATGGGAACAAAAATGTCTTGCGATGGGTCTAGCGACACGTTTGCTTCCGTGCTGACCGAAACCAAAAATTGGTTTTCTTTCGTTCCGATGAACGGCACATCCGTCGAGAGCATTTGATTCAGCGTCTTGTTGTAGTCGACCAAGCGGTTTTCAAACTGCACCAGATATTCGTTAGTATTTTTGTCAAACGTCAAGCTGGTCGAAATGCCATTGGTGGTTGACGTCAACCAGCCGGGACGCGCAACCACGTTGGCAACGCGGATGATTCGTTCACTTTCCAATCCCCAAATGTCCTTCGTATACAAGACGTATTCGTTGGGATTTTCTCCGCTGGTGGGCTGCAGATTCTTTGGGACGAAAGGATGCGAATGCTGGTGATCCGAATTGAACGCAATAGTGATTTGATTCGGATTGATGATGTAAGACTTGTAGATATCGTCCTTACCCAGCGTAAGGTCGTCATCATCCTTGACTTGAAACACCATTTGGTTGTCGGTCCCGGCAACATTCACAATGTAACGTCCCCAAATATTCCCTTGCGGATCGGTCTGCGGTCCCTGCATACCGTCTCGATCTGGGTTGGCAAGTTCAAAAGAAACCACTTCCGGCGCAAACTGGTTGACGGATGACAAGATTTCGTCAGCTACGTTATTGTCTTCGTCCAATTCGTTGACGGTATTGTTAACATCAACTTCAAATTTCACTTCATCTGTGGTCGTAATTGGATCCCATTCTAATAGTCGCAACGAACTACCGAATGGTCCCAGTGTGGCCGTCTGCATCGTGGACGTTACCCACTTCAGTTGCGGATTATTTTGCGAATCGTCTTTGACTGAATATTCCGAAGCATTGGCAAACGCCGGCGCGTAACCGATATTGGTCACATTGATGCCAACTCGAGTTTCCCCGTGATTGGGAGTCAACACGATGGGCAGCACCACCAAATCGGGCGTGCCAGAAAACGGAACCGGGAACGACGCTGAAACGTCCACCGACGCATTCAAGTTCGCTCGGTTCAGCGCCAAGTACAATGTTTCATGTGGACCGATGCCACTGGTGGCGGAAACGGTCGCTTCGTTTACTTTTAGGACGCCATTGTTGTCACGCGTTGGATTCAGCGTGGACGTTTGCAGTGTGAAGGTTCGTTCAAATTGATCGATTGCTGCGCCGTTTCGCCACCAGCTAAAAAACGCAAGGTCATCTCGTTGAAACGTCTCTGCATCGCCTACATCCGTCGCCACGGCGTCGGCCATCCCAAAGCCGCGAGCGCCCGTGCCGGTCGTAACCTGAAACAACGCTTGGCGATATTCTGGCAACAGATTGTGAGGCTTGCCGCCGCTGGTGGAGACAGATGCGAAACCTCCCGCCCCGAAAATACGGTTGTCGTCGTGAACCGTCAGTCCCGGCAAGCTACTGATGCCGAAGTTCGGATCAAGCGTGATCGTTTCCACGATGGGCGTGGGCGTGTCGATCGAAATCTCCATTGGGCCGTTGCCAACCACTTCTAAGGCATATGCGCCAGGGTCCAGTTCGGTATTCAGAGTGAGTGTTGTAGAAGCGAATTGCCCCGACTGCACGGAATGATCCACCAAGACCAGATCTTCAATCGATTGCACTTCGCTGGCCACATAACGTTCAATTCGATAAATGCGAATCGAATCGACAATCTGGTTAGACGTGGCCGAAACGTGCACTTCGCCGGCCGCTCCAACCCAAAACGCAGTCTTCAATCCTGGCGAAGTAATCTGAGCGTCTCCCAGCGGGTCTAACGCCAGCGAACCAAACAGCGGATTGGTGATCGTTTCATTGAGCGTGGCTGGAACGTTGTCTGTGGGCAAGACCGCAGACGCGCGTAGTCGCAGCGATTCAACTCCGGCCGTCGTTGGTTGAATCTGCACCAAGTACGCTCGTCCGTTGGGCAAACCGTTCGGCAGATTTATCTCATAAGTACCGCCACCCAAAATTGGAATGGAACCGTTTCCGGAAAGTTGCAGAACACCGCTGGTATCAAACAGACTGTAGTGAAACGTACTGCCCAAGCCTGCTACGTCCATGGCGGAAATACGCAATTTGGGCGCGGCAGCGTGATCGGGAAGATAGAACCGAGTCCACTGTTGGCCGGTGACCTGATCCATGTCAATGATCTGTCCCGTGACATTGGCGTTGGCAAAAAAGGTGCTAGGTTCCGTCAATCGACTGACGGAACCGTTTCGGAGGTCCAGCGTCAATTCGCTGCTACGCATGGGCAACCAATTACCGCTGTCGACCGAAATGGTAAAGTCGCCGGCACTGCGGACCGGTTCTACATAGATCACCACGTTTTGATAGTGCGTAGACAGTGTTCCTACCGCTCCGTCAAACGGGACATCTCGTGTCCAGAACACACTCTGTTCTGCTTCGTTCTGCAGTGCTGCTGATGCTGATGCAGTTGGACCAAGTTTCTGATCGAACAGCGGCAAGCGGCCACTTCGACCCGGCACATAGATTTCGCTCCACAGCGTGTCGGCAATCGCTTCGCCACTATCGAATGTGGTTTGATCCCAAGTTTGCAGAGTGCCATCCACATAGACGGCCCAACGCAGCGTCGCGTTGTCATGCGGCGCCACGTTAATTCGCAGCGGACCGGGGGCCGCTGTGATGGAAAAGAGTTTGCCGGTTCGCGAGCCGGCTAGAGAATCCGTGATGGTGCCGTCACCAAATTGGTTCCCGTCAATGGGTGTCACGTTGCCATTGGGCTGTCGGTTGGGCAGCGGAGTGGTATCGCGAGGTAGAATGATGGTGGTGGAGATGTCGAACGTCACGCTTTGCACATTGGCTGGCACCACCAATTCTTGGATTCGAGCGTAAACGGTTTGTGGACCGGCGGGAACGGCGAATTGACCGTTTGACGTTTCGGCCAGTGGTTGGCCTTGATTATTGAACACCTGCACGCCAAATACACCGTTGCCCGAGCGTCGAACGATCTGCAACGTGCCGTCATGTTGGTCGGGCAACTGTATGGCGGCGTAACGAATGGTGCGGTCAGCCAGCGCTAAGTCATTCGCCGTCCACGGTTCGGTGGCCACACCAGCTGCAGCCGGAGAAAGTGCGATCAACGGAATGTCGGACGTATTTCCCATGACGTCCACGTGGATGCGATAGCGTCCCAACGACGCTTCTTGGTTCTTGACCACCGCGTAAACGGTATCGTTTGGCAGTCGCCCAAAGTCGGTCAAATCATGGATAAAACTCTGCGCGTCAATCTCCGATCGGTTGGCGGGAAACCAATCAAAGTTCGGCAAGACTTCTACCAATTCGTTTTCGCTGTCATTGGCCAGACTTAAGGGCGTCAGGAAATCGCCAGCGTCTGTGCTGATTCGTTTGTAGAGTCGCAAATTCGTGTTGACGTTTTGGTGCAGCGTTTCGGTCCAAACCTTCATCTGGCCGAAGGTGGGCACTTGAAACTGATAAACGTGAACGTGGTTGTTCGCATCGCCATCGTCAATAAATCCGTTTTCCAGCGAACCATTTCCGAGTTGCGAAAGCGAGATTTCGGTGGGAGAACCTATGTCCCGAATCGTGTTGGGCGTGGCGCCTTGCTGCACGTCCGAATACGGATCATCCAGCGCCAACAGGTTTCCTCGACTACCAAACTTCCAATGACGCTCTGTGACTTCATAAGGATGAGGGTTTTCGGTATCGACCATCATTCGCAACGAATAGATGCCGTCTTCCAGCTGGTCCGGCAGCGAACGAATCCGAAACAACAGCGTTTCGCCAGGACTGACTTGATTGATCGGGACGAATGCCGTCTGCTTGACTCCGTTGATACTGTTGAGCGTCGCCAAGATCTGCTGATCCGATGCGCGAACAACATCAGCCGTGATGCCCGAAATATCCGACGGTTCCAATTCGATGCTTAGTCCATTGCCGAGCGAATCCACGATATTCAGCGGCAGTAGCGTGCGCCACAGATGTTGTTGGTGTTCTGATTCCAGCACCACATCCAAGATGTTGAGTTCGCTGCTCCAGGCGGTTTGAACTGGGTTTGGGTCCGAAAAATCGCCTGTGGTTGGATCCGCAGCGTATTGGTTGGCAATGGTCGAAGGAAAAATCGGCGCGTCCGAAGGCACCATCCCCACTCCAACTCCGGTCAGCGCCGGACCGGAAACTTGGACGGAGGAAGAAGTGTCATTCACAAACGAAGTGGAAATGCTGGTGATCGCGTACTGGCCGCCTTGCAACGTTTGACTTAACGTAGCCTGGCCGGCCGAATCGGCCAGCGACCAATCCAACAATTGGAAATGGCCGCCGTATTCTTCGTACAGAGCTAGAATCGAATGCGGCTGCGAATGCAACGCAACCGATGTTTCGGCCGGTTGTTCGGACATCGGATTGTAAAACGCAATACCCGTTGGTTCGCCAAAAGCGGATGATGACATTGTGGCTTGGACGTCACCATCGAGATTCAATTCTGCCCCGTCAAATGCGTACAAGCTCTGTTCCGTCGGAACTTCAACAAAACCCAATTGCACGTTGAATTCGGCAGGTAAAGCCGTCACCGATGTCAATGCGAGATCGATTTCGCTCGAGACGTCCGCCACATTCACGACGTAGCGTATTCGGTTTCGGCTGATCGATTTGGTGAACGTCAACTGCCCGCCTTGATGCACAACAGCGATCGTCGGATCGATCGGATTTGGCGACGAACCATCAGCCGGCGCAATTTCGATTGCCAAGATATCCGCGTTGGTCACGGGCAAACGGAACGTTCGATTGGCAAACGGCGAATCCAATGCAATGTTTTGGACCAAGGCCGAACCAGACGTAGGCAAAATGTCTTCCGGCGAATACTCCATCGAAACATTCACTTCGGCCAAGCCGCTAATCGATTCCGCCGTTCCGACGCGAACCAAGAACGATTCGCCGGCCGCCGCAGGCACTGTGAATTGTAACGGAGAAGCGCTGGATGTGGCCGTCGACGATCCGCGGACAAATTTCAGTTCCGTTCCTTGCGCATTGTAAATGCTGATCAAAGGCGACACGCTGGCCGATGCAAAGGTGATCTGCATCTCGCCCGGTCGAGGCGCCGTGACGGGCAAAATCAACGGATTACCGGGACCAATATTTTGTGACGCCGACAAACGGAACTGACCAAGCGTTGCGACCTCCAGCGTTTGGAAAGTCGCAGCGGGCGGCGCCGGCATGTTGGCCGGTGCCAGCGTATCAGACGAAACGTCAATTTGGTACGAACCGGTCGAACCATTCAATGGTGACACCGCGATCAAGTATTCGTTTTCGAATAAATAGCGACCATTCGGCGAAGTCAGCGTCATGGAAATCGGTTCCAAATTGCCGTCAGATATCGCCGACGTGACCAACTGCCACGGCGAAGTTGCGGAGTCTCGTTTGAACACGCTGATGATCGGCACCAGATCAATCGAAGTGGGCGTCACCATGATGGACGCCTGTTGTGCACCGTTGGGAATGTGTAATTTGTGGTAGTTGACGTCGGCCGCGTCCTCAAGCGAATCCCACACGGCTTGACCTGATAATTCGGCGCTGCCGGTTTGCAAGTTGGTGGTGATGGGCGAAGCGAAGGCGTCCGCAGAAATTTCAGACGTCGCGGCGATGGTGGCCGGTTGTTGCGAATCAACGATGATGCCCAAGATGTAAGTTCGCTGCGTATCCAGCTGCACCGCGAGTTCCTCAATGGCGTGCGAGGAAGGTGCGGCATCGTTGTCGGCGTATGCCACCAGATTCCCGTCGGCATCGTACAGAGCAATGGCCGCGTCGCTAAACGAATGGGACGACGTTTGAAAATTCGCATGGACAAACGCAGTATCATCGCTGACCGAAAAGCGATAGTACGTTTCCGCTTCGTTCGGTGCCAATTCCCATTGCATGTTACCGGGCGCAATATGCAGCGGTTCGGCCGATTCGGGAAAAATCGAAGAACGCACATCCACTGCCAGCAAAATACGGTCTTCCAGCACTTCCGTTCGAAGTCGCTGCTTTCCATAAGATCGCAATCTTTCCACCGCGGACTTTGCTCGTTTTGCCATGACACTTCTCCAACAGGAAACCGCTTTTGAGACAGACGGGCTAAGAACAAGCTGTGCTGCTGAGGTGACCGTCAGGCAAGAAATGCCACGAAGCACGAGTTTCGAAACGAAAAAATTCCTAAATTGGAAAAGATCTGCCAAATAAGGCCGTAGCGATCATGCGAATGAACATTTGCCCGTTTTGCCTATTCTTCGTCGGCGGCTTGTTTTAGGGCGAAGACGGTGGCAGAGCGAGTGCCGTGGCGGTCCAGGATTAAGTCGGTTCGCACGCCCAAAAATTCGGCCAGTCGTACGGCAATGTGATAGTCCAGCAGCCCGTGGAATTGGTTCACGGGTTGCTGTTGGTAGTAGATAGTTTCCTTGTCTGTTTTGAAGCCAGATTCGTACGCGTCCGCCAGTTCGTCAATCCAATCGTCGGGAATGCCTTTTTGGCGACACAAATCCACAGGCCAAATATCATCGCCCGTGCATTCGTCCAATAACATTCTCGCTCGTAGACGATCCAGTCGCATCGCCTATTTCGCTCCTACACAATACAGCGCATCGTTGGTGCGAATAAAAAGCTGGCCCTGAGAAACCACAATCGACGATCGCACGGGATTTTCGCTGGCTTCACTCATCGAAACCTGATGCACCATGGAACCGTCATTCGCATCGAAGACAACCACATCGCCGTTGAAATTGACAATGTAGATTTTGCCATCGGCCACGGTGGGTGACGCTTCAAATTTTTCTCGACCGGGAGTCTCCACGGCCCACTTTACTTGACCGGTGGCAGGTTCGATGCGCATCAGCTTCTTGCGAACATCGCTCAGCACAATAAAGTCGCCATCGTAAAACGCCGGCGTCGGCACGTCCGACGAAACGTCTCGTTCTTCATCACTGACCCACGCCACGGCATTGTCATCCAGTTTACCGCTGGAGCCCAGTTTGATGGCATATATGGGATCTCGTTTGGGCGCACACACCAAGACAATTCCGTCGCCAGCAATGGGCGAAGGGACGTGTCGCCAATGTCCAATGCGTTGTGGATTCCAGGTTCCCCAACGAAACAGTTCTGCGCCGGTTTCCAGATCGTGTGACGTGAGGTCGTCACCGCCGATAACCAGCAACTGTTTTTTGCCGTTGTATTCGATGGGAACGGGTGTGGTGAAGGCTTCACGAGATTCCTGCTGTGCTTCGCTGGGTCGAACATATCGCCATAACGTCTTTCCGGTTTGCGGATTCATGGCCAACAGATACGAATCGTTCGGTTTGTCCGCGAAACCTCGACCACTGACCGGCGTGTCTCGTTGCAGCACTTGCAAAAACAGCTTTCCGTCATACATTACGGGACTGCTGCTAAACGTCCACATGAAGGCGAATTCACCAAACTCTTCTACAATGTTTCTACGCCAGACTTCTTTGCCGTCAAAATCAAACGCCACCATCGGTCCGTTGCCGTAAAAGAAGACCACCACGTTTCCATCTGTCACAGGACTGGGCGCGGCGAACGTACTACGAGTGTCTCGGCGAATCCCTTTACCGATTTCCTGCTTCCAGGCGAGCTTTCCGTCGGTTCGCCGTAGGCAGAGCGCCCACAGCGAATCGTCTTCCAAGTTGGTTGATGAAACAAACACGTGATCGCCCCAGATAATGGGTGTCGCCGCACTGGGACCAGGCAAATCGGCTTTCCACGCGATGTTTTCCGTACGACTCCATTGGTTCGGCAAGTTGGTTTCCGTGCTGGTTCCGTTAAACGCCGGACCTCGTAGGCTAGGCCAATTTTCGGCCCACAGCACGGTTGGGTAGGCTAACAGCAATGCCAAAGCAAGTTTCGTTCGCATCGTATGATTTCTCCCTATGCAAGCAGGTTGGTTGTCATCAACCCTATTCAATTTACAGCGTTTAACGTGATCGACTATGGTAACGCAAGTGGAAGATGGTTGTCGAGCTTTCCACGAGTCGGAAACTGAGTTGATAGATGAACCGTTCGAAGCAAATTTGCACGCACTTTCGCGGGGCCAGTGGTCGGTCTAAAATCGCGAATTCGCCCATGCCGTGGCCGAATCGAATATTCCCTGTGTCGCCAAAGGAATCGCCATGATCGACTCGCACCAGCATTTCTGGAAGCTCGGAAAATTTCCCTACGAATGGTTGCAATCGCCTGCGCTGGCCAAGATCAATCGAGATTTCTTGCCGGATGATCTTCAACCGCATCTGGCCGCGTGTGGAATAGAAAAATCCATTTTTGTGCAGACGCAACATGATCTGGAAGAAAATCGTTGGGTCTTGCAGATGGCCGAACAGCACGACTTTATCTGCGGTGTCGTGGGCTGGGTCGATTTGGCCAGCGAGGAATGTGAACAGCAAGTGGAACAGTTCGCGGCGCATCCTAAATTCGTGGGCGTGCGTCATGTGACGCAAGACGAACCGGATGACGATTTTATTATTCGCCCCGATGTCATTCGCGGACTACGAATCTTAGAAAAGCATCAAGTTCCGTTCGATCTATTA
>JAGQOZ010001058.1 GCA_020426955.1 Planctomycetales bacterium | reverse complement strand
GATGGCAAGAAACATTTTCATTCCGGCCGCTTGGAAACTGTCTCACTAATCTTACCTAGATGAACAGAAACATGATTGCGGCGCAGTCAAGCCTTCCGGGGGAATTGAATTCTTAGGTGCACATTTTTTAGATGGGGCATAGAGTGACTGCCGTTTCGAATACAGGCTGGCAGCCTGAACTACCTATTCGGCCCATGGCCAGCCAGTTGTGCAGTCTAGAACAACGTCGCCAACGTTACGTAAACCTACGGACCAACGTGTTCATCACGGCGGAGCGTGATCGCTGGGATGATGTTCATCACGACGGAGCGTGATGAGTACCTAGAAGGAAACGCGTTCAATAAGGCGGAGCGTGGTGAGGATGAGGTACAATGAGCAGCCAGATATTGCTACGCAACCCTGCGGGCTAAAACTACCCTGCTCGTTTTAGAACTGCCCTGCGCGCTAAAGCTTCGCTGCGCGTTGAAACTGCCCTGCTGCCACAACACTTAATGCTGCTGCGAGTGCGAAGGAAAATGCGATGATGGTCGAATTCGATATCGGAACCGAAGCGATGTGAATGTCGTGCAGCATGACATTTGCGAAGAAACCAAAATCTTGCAAAATCAGCCACATGCCTGGCAAGGCGGTGATCAAAC
>JAGQOZ010001057.1 GCA_020426955.1 Planctomycetales bacterium | reverse complement strand
AATTCTGTCAACCTATCTGGGAGATGCGGGTTAAGTTTGTTCAGCTGACGTGCCACTACAAAATCCCGCCCACGCCACCATGAGTTCACGCCGCTTCTCGATTGCGTCGGATCGCCGGTAGGCACGTTCGGTCTCGTCACCAACACGATGGGCGAGTGCCGCTTCAGCGATTTCACGAGGAAACGATGTCTCATCGCCTGCCCAGTCTCGGAATGTCGAACGAAAGCCGTGAACGGTGTACGCATTGGCATGTAGCCTCCGCATGAGCATTTCCATGGCCGAAGATGATAGCGGACAGTTTGTCCGCTGACCGGGAAAAACAAACTCCGAAACCCGAACCTCCAAAAGCGCGTTAACAAGGTCCAAAGCGGCTGGAGACAATGGAACCCTATGCTGCCTACCGGCTTTCATGCGTTCGGCCGGTATTGTCCATAAGGCGTTTTCCAAATCGATCTCTTGCCACGTCGCCCCATATACCTCACCCGATCGCGCTGCGGTCAGGATCAAGAATTCCAGTGCACGAGCTGCAACCGCCTCAGAAGCCCGTAGACGAGCAAGGAAGGCGGGCAGGTCTTTGTAAGGCATTGAGGCGTGGTGGCCGCGTGTGAGCCTCCTGCGTGCCGGGAGAACGTTTCGGAGG
>JAGQOZ010001056.1 GCA_020426955.1 Planctomycetales bacterium | reverse complement strand
GTAATTGCACTACGGTCAAGGGTTCGGCGGAACCGGTCAGCCTAACCATCACTTGTCCGCTGGTCGTATCCCGCGTGGGGCGGTCCAGATGAGACACCCAGAGAGTTGCGGCTGGCAAAGGTCGTAGCCCCTGTTCGTACGAACCTTCAAGAAACGCAGCCGTCAGATCCTGGGAACTGAATACGCCATCGCCATTCCAGTCCCCGAGCGCCCACGAGGCATCTGTGTGAGGATTGCGTTCGTACGCCCCTTCGCGAAAGACCGCGACCAGATCACGCGAATCAAAACGTCCATCCAGATTTGCGTCACCCACATAGGTGCGGCGAAGTACTTCCACCCAGAGCTGGTGGTCCACGGAATTTACCGCACCGTCCTGATTGACGTCGAACCGTTCGTCCGCGGCGCCGAGGGCGACCCGTGCCATCAGCGCATCGACATCGCCAACGTCCAATCGTTGATTGTCGTTGAAATCACCCAACTCGATGCCGGGCTGGGCGATGGTCAAAGGCAGACGAGCCTCGTACAACTCGTAACAGGATAGGCGCGCAGACGCTCTACGTCTCCGCGCGCGCGGAAAGAGTAAACTCATGGTGAAGATCATGTTGCGTCAGTTGTTGTTGCTACTGGACCCCGATCGACTTG
>JAGQOZ010001055.1 GCA_020426955.1 Planctomycetales bacterium | reverse complement strand
CGACTATATCCTGCCCAACGGAGTTCCGTCAAAGGGCGAGGTGCTGACTCGCATCAGCCGTTTCTGGTTTGATCGCCTAAACGTCGAGCATCACTTTCTGACGGATGATGTGACCAGTCTGCCACTGCCCGCAGGAACGGACATTGCTTCACTGACAGGTCGCAGCATGGTGGTTCGGCGCACAGAAGTTGTGCCGGTGGAATGTGTGGTGCGAGGCTATCTGGCCGGATCAGGCTGGCAGGAATATCAGCAGTCGGGAACCGTGTGTGGGATTCAGCTGCCACCGGGGCTGCAGGAAAGCAGTCGGCTGCCGCATCCCATTTTTACTCCGGCCACCAAGGCAGAAACCGGACACGATGAAAACATTACGTTTGATCAGATGTGCGATGCCGTAGGAACGGAAACAGCCACACAGCTGCGAGAAATGAGCCTGCGGGTGTACGCTGATGGTGCAGAGTATGCCAGGCAGAAGGGGATCATTATCGCGGACACCAAGTTCGAATTTGGGAGGCTGGATGGCCGGCTGATTTTGATTGATGAAGTTCTGACGCCGGACAGTTCGCGATTTTGGCCGGCCGATCAGTACAGCGTTGGCAGCAGCCCTCCTTCGTTCGACAAGCAGTTCGTTCGCAACTGGCTGTTG
>JAGQOZ010001054.1 GCA_020426955.1 Planctomycetales bacterium | reverse complement strand
CCGATTACCTCATCGTGCCCTTCGTGCCCGATCAAGACAATCGTATAGCCGGCTTTGGCAAAGCGGATGGCTTCGAGGTGCACCTTGGTGACCAGCGGACAGGTTGCGTCGATCGCTGTCAGTTGCCGTTGCCGGGCGAGATCCCGTATGACAGGCGACACACCGTGCGCTGAGAACAGCAGCGTGGCACCTACCGGAACTTCGGTGAGATGTTCGACGAAGACAGCGCCCTGCTCGCGAAAGCTCTCCACGACATATTTGTTGTGGACGATCTCGTGGTACACGTAAATCGGCGTCCCGAAGGCTTGGATCGCCAATTCGAGACTTTCGATCGCCATGTTAACGCCGGCACAGAACCCGCGCGGACTTGCCAAAATGACTTTCACCGCTGATTCCTCGTTTTCCGTTGCTTGGTATTGGTTCGCCGCTGTCGACTCACTTTACAACACCGATTTGTTGTCACAATCCGCTGCATGTTGTCCCCCCTCCCGCAATCGGCTCTCCACTGAATTGACGCGTTCAGTCCGGGAGGAGAATACAGGGGGAGGGCGACAAGCAATCACTGCAATATCACCGCTGCTGTGGCTTCAACCAGCGATCGTCTTCTTCCTTCGCTGTATCAATGACTCAAAATGATGCCAACT
>JAGQOZ010001053.1 GCA_020426955.1 Planctomycetales bacterium | reverse complement strand
GGCAAGTGAACTATCGGTTTGCCGATTGGTACTACGTCATTTCAGAAGACGTTTACAAGAAGATTCACTTGACCAAGTCGGATATCATCAAGGTTTCGGAAGAGGCAGAGAAGGAAGGATTTGGAGTGGATAACTTCCGCGAATTGCAAGAACGAGGCCTGGAGAAAGTACCTTCCCCGGACCAGCTGCCGTAGTCCAATTAAGGTAGCTGGATGTGTGAGCCTGGAAAGCCAAGAAATCCTAGCCCGAAGCGTGAGCGAGGGACACGAAAACGATCAAAAAAAATCCCTCACTTACGTTTCGGGCTAGGAAAAAACGCAACTTCAAAACGCCTTAGTGTTCGCCGCAGGTAAGCGAGTGGGCATATCACCGTCGGCTAGCGCCTTGACGCTCACATAACGTTAGCATGGGAACTCGATAAAGGAACTGATGTCAGACAAAGACGGACAAAGCGGCGGAATTGTTAATGGCATTGTTCAATATGTCCAAAAACGCATCCCAAACACGGGGCTCATCATCACACTGTCGGGGCTGATTGGCATTTCGGCCGGTTTTGGCGCGACGGTTTTTACGCTGTTGATAGAATTTGTTTCGCGTTGGACGGTAGAACCGTTCATGGAGCATGGCGTGGGTCTATCGTACGCTGTG
>JAGQOZ010001052.1 GCA_020426955.1 Planctomycetales bacterium | reverse complement strand
GACCATCTCCTCACTCGATGACGATCTGACGATCTTCGTTTCCATTGGCGCAATTACAGAATCGTCCGAAGTTTCCGTTATCAACATCGACGACGACGATACGCCAATTGGAATGAGAGAGTTAATTGATGTTTCGCATGCACAAGAGGTACTTTCTGGCATAATGGCGTTGGAACCTAGCTTGAGAGCACCGGATGCCAAAGATCGATTGGTCGAAAGGTTCATTCGTTACCTGTACAATGATGCTTGACGCCATAACCAAGCGTTCGACGCGGAGCCGCCTACCAAGCCGTTCTCTATTCCAATGTTGATTGGCGGCGGCCCGGTCAACGCCAACGTTCTGCACTACGATCTAAGCCATGCGTTCTGTCGCCGTGTTCAAGTGGAAAGGGGAACTCCCGAACGATGACGAGAGTGACCCGGAGCAACTCACAACGGACTTCGCGCGGCCAGCGGCTGAAACGCTGTTTACCGAACTGAGGAAACGAGGTTACTTCTCGAACGTGAAGACTCCGTATAGCGGCGAAGGCGGATGGCATTTTACGATCAACGTCGATGTTCAATCCTACTCCGTTTTCACGATGTGGACTGGCATCGGCAAACAAGACGAGGACTACTTCGCAATACAGTCGTATTTGAGACGTGGTT
>JAGQOZ010001051.1 GCA_020426955.1 Planctomycetales bacterium | reverse complement strand
CGTGGACCGGTCGCTCGACCGCCTGGAACCCAAAATCGTCGGTCGCGCCAACGATCGTTCCCCCTCTCACACCGCCTCCCGCCATCCAGACCGTGAAACCGTAGTGGTTGTGATCGCGTCCGCTGAGCGATGGTAGTTCGGCGACCGGAGTCCGACCGAACTCGCCTCCCCAGAGCACGAGCGTCGAATCGAAAAGACCGCGCTGCTTGAGATCCGATAGAAACGCGGCGATCGGTTGGTCCCAACCTTGAGCCAAGCTCCGGTGGGACGATTCGAGCGAGTCGTGATTGTCCCACGGTTGTCCGGCTCCCGACCAAACCTGCACGAACCGCACGCCTCGTTCGATCAGGCGGCGCGTGATCATCAATTGGCGTCCATGCAACGAATCTCCATAGGCATCGATCGTCGCTTGGGTTTCCTGGCTCAGATCAAACGCATCGCGCGCTTCGGTCTGCATTCCGTAAGCCAACTCAAACGATTCGATCCGCGCCTCGAGCGCGGCATCCCTGGCCCGTTGTTCCGCGTGTCGACGATTGAGTCGAGCGACCAGATCGAGCTGCCGGCGCTGTTGTTCCAACGTCCAGTGCTCGTGCCGAATGTTGGCGATCAACTTCTCGACTTCCGTGTGTTGCGTGTCGAGGTACGTGCCTT
>JAGQOZ010001050.1 GCA_020426955.1 Planctomycetales bacterium | reverse complement strand
TCCCTACGGGAAGCGACACCAGAAAGGCCCGTGCTCTGCGGAATCTCAGCGAAGACGAATCGGATTCGGCGGCCATGAAGAAGTCAGCCTTAAGCGAACCTTCAGCATTTCTGATGGACCAAATTGTAGACGAGCAAAACGTCGAACAGGCGTGGCGCAAGGTCAAGGCGAACAAAGGGGCACCTGGCCCCGACGGGATCACACTCGACGAATTCCCAGCAAGGTTTCGCACCCAGTGGCCGACGATCCGTCAACAATTACTGGATGGCACCTATGCCCCGCTGACGTTCCTGGTCCGGAGAACCCTCGCATTTGGTCGCGAAGTCAAAGCCTTAATGGTTATGCGGCGGTCGTTGTCCGCCTTCGATTTCGGATTAGGCCAATAATCATCGCAATCGCAACTCCTATCTCTGTCGCCAACAAGATGCCATCAAATACAAAGTTGCCAGCAGAGACGAAGATACCATCCCGCAAGTACGGCCACCGATCACCCGACAATCGGACCACGTCAATTTGATCGCCGACATCGATATTGTTCCAGTAATCCGGTGGGACATTCACGCGATGATCACCCACCTTGCGAATATCATCATCTGACCAAGCAATCCAATAAGTGTCGCGACCGCGCGGATGTTCCGCGGGTGTTTCGTTCCA
>JAGQOZ010001049.1 GCA_020426955.1 Planctomycetales bacterium | reverse complement strand
CTGGTAGAGGAGAAACTGTCGTACGTCAGCTTCGGTAATTTTCTCTGGTGATTTCTGATAAAAATCTGAGAGTTGGCGGATCGCACGAACATAACCATAAACGGTTCGTTTGGACAAACCGGCTAATCGCAGGTCATCGACGAGTTTGTTGTACCACTTTCCTTTGAAGAACTCGGAGGGTTGTGGTAGTTTGTCATGGGTAGGCATCGCAAGCTCCAATGGAGAGAGTAAAACCTCAAGCATGCATGCCGACCACCATTAAGTGAAATCTACGCCGCGCAGCGGCTTTCTTGAACCAAGCGATGCACCTCAGCCGCGAAATCAGGCGTTTTGAAATGGAAGATCTCTCGTCGCGGCGAGGTGATCGCAAACGTTCCCCGACTGACTTGAGCGCCTACGTCACTACAAGCTGATGCCCGACGCACTTACGCGACTACAGGACTGGTTCGACAATCACTGCAACGGCGATTGGGAACATTCGTACGGAGTGCGCATCGAGACACTCGACAATCCAGGCTGGTCATTGCGGATTGACCTATCCGGCACCGAATACTCTGGGCGTAAACTGGCAATGGTCGAGAATGGCATCTCCGGTGCAAAACGAACTTGGACGGCGTACTACATCGAGAACGATCAATTCTGTGCCGCCGGTGG
>JAGQOZ010000104.1 GCA_020426955.1 Planctomycetales bacterium | reverse complement strand
CCCTGCTCGCCGCAGCGGCAGCACTGCAAAGTTACCGTGATTGGTCCGAGAATTTTCGAAAGCCTATGCCGCTTAACGTGAACGACACAGAAAGCGATTTGTTTGATCCGTTCATCACGGCAGCGAAAGATAATCGCTAACCGAGTCCACCTCTTCACCGTCGGGGAATACGAAGAAGGCGTTGGTCGCGTCGATGTTTCGCCTGGGGCTAGTGCTGGCGCTAGCTGTGCTGTCCGTGGCGAAGATCGGGTAACTACGCGAGTGGACGTGCATGGATTTGCAGTAGATTCGCCTAATCGTACTTTCATAGCACTGCGCTCAAGCGAACGGCATGCAAGCCCGATCTTGCTTGAAGACGCTGGATTTGATATTCCGGCACCACTGGAGACGAACCGGTACGAGATGCCAGTAGCGGCGTCGCATGCTAGCGAATCAACCGGATTCGTGTCGGATGAATTTGGGCAGTTAAACGGTACGAGTATTCATGTTAATTTCGTTCGAAAAATCTTTCTTGTTCGTTCACATTCCCAAGACGGGCGGCACCAGCATTCGGATGGCTCTGTCTGCGTATCAACATGAAAACGAACATTGGTGGACCAACCGACTGTTGCAACGCTGCGGCATTTCCATCAACTACTGCTTGGGCGATTATCGCCATTTGCGTTTTCGGACGCATGATCCAATCATGGCGGTGCAACGACATTTTCCACCAGACACTTTTCGTTCCTTGTTCAAATTTGCGTTTGTGCGAAACCCATGGGACTTGTTGGTTTCGGCCTACAAATACATTCAGACCGTGCCATCGCACAAACGCCATCGGTTGGTCACCAATCAGAAGTTTGACGACTTCATCGAATTTGCCATTGCCAAAGACATTGGTCAGCAATTGCGCATGATTGCCGATCCCAATGGCCAATTGTTGGTGGACTTTGTGGGACGCTTCGAGAACCTACATGGTGACTTTGCCATGATTGCCAAGCGAATCCATGTCCAAGCAGAATTGCCGCACGTCAATGAGACTCGTCAAACAACGCCCTACCAAGAATACTATTCGCAGCGAAGTAAAGACCGAGTGCAATTCGCATATCAAGATGACATTGAAACCTTTGGTTACGAATTTGATCCCACCGAACGCATCGCTGTTTCTGCGGCGGCATAATGGGTGCCGCCGTCGTCGTTTCGCCTTCACTGAACAGCGAAGGCAGTGGACATCTGCTCGCGGGGAACGAAGTGAGAATCCCATCGCCCAAGACGTCTCGCCGCGTCCACTGCGCAAGCCGATAAGAAAACATCGGCGGTTTAAGTCGAAACGCCAAGAATCACGGATCGATATCTTGCAGCAGTCTGTCAATCAAATTACCAAGCTCGGGACGGTCCGCGTTTTGGTCGCGGAGTTTCCGGATCTCGTCTTTGAACATATCCCGACTGTCACGAGCCAGTTCGTTTGGATCGTGCGCACCACGCGCCTGGTACAATCGGAAGGCTTCGGGATCTTTCCGCTTCAATTCAGCAGCATCCGCGGCTTGGACCGTTCTGGTTCGTTCGTCACCGTTGACCGTTTCGCTGATGGTCACCGTGATTCCCGAATCGTTGTTTTCCGTGATGGAAACCGATTTTCCCGATGTTGAATTCGAATCATGATTCTGCACATTCGCCCGCGGTGCACCTCGCCCAATCGCCATTGCGTCGACTGGCTTTCCAAGATACTTTTGGTATAGATCAAACGCTTCTTTGCTTTTTTCGCCAAGTGCCTTCGGGTTCGCCGCTTTCACGACCTGCGCGGCGCCGCCTGCGGGAGTCAACGGCTTGATTGTCACGCTGATACCAGCGTCCGAACTTTCAGAGATGGACACCTGTTTGCCATTCTGGGTAACAGAAATACTTCGGCTGGTCGCGTTTTGAGAATCGGAAAGCATTCGCGAATTGCGTGCACGCGTGTTGCTATCAATATCACCGCCGCCGATACCGAAGGCATTCGCAATCGCCGACGACGTGGCTTCTTCTTGAACGCCATTTTTTGCAGTGGCCTGAGTTGCAGCACGCTGGGTGGTAAAGCGCTGAGTCACCTGGGCTGTCAGCGGATGCTGCGAAGCAAGTATGATGGCACCGCCAGCAAGTGTTCGAAGCCAAAACGAGAAACTGTCCTGATCCAAAAAATTGACACGCATCACGTGGTCCTTTCCGAATGAGATTCACAAGAACAATAGTCCGCTCAACGACCAATCGTGACCATCATGATTGGTCGCACGCAATGTAGTTGCCGCACGAGTTCCCATGTCACGGAAGTTGTCGCAGATTTCACAGAAAAATTTGTGCCTGCGAAATCATGTCAGTCCACAGGTCCGACGCCACCCGCGATCATTCCGATTCGTCCAGATTACGCAGCATGCCATCCAGCATCTCATGAAGCGGAGCGTTATTCGGCTGTTCCTGGCGAAGTTGTTGCAACTGATCGCGCAGCATTTGCCTTGCGTCCAAAGACTCGCTCATGCTATCCCCCTGACTCTCTGCTTGAAACGCACGACCAGATTCCATCCGCACGTGTACGGAACTTCTAGAACCGGCTTGACTGCTGGAAGCGCCTTCTACCGCTCGCTTTGACGACGATTCGACCATCACGGACCATTCTTCGCGGAATGAAAGAGCAGACTCACCCAACAAAGTGTTGACTTTGGCCTGATATTCCTGAAACTCGCTGGGAGAATCAAATTCCAGCGTCTCTCCATTGGCAGTGATAGCGCCAAAAAAGCGTCCGCTTCGACTGCTGGCCACGGTAGAAACAGGCAAAAGCGGCGCGGCTACTTCTGGAACCGACATGACAACTCGATCCAATTGGTCCGACGTCAATTCAATCGACTTACCTGCGAGTTCTCCCGTTCGCTGAGGAAGCACCAAGACCTTGCCGTCAAGCACGCGCGCTTCCGTTGTTCCAGATTCGTTCACGGAAACGTCAAACTCGGTGCCAACATCGACCACTCGACCAACCGGTGTCGTGACGGTAAAACCAGTCGCCTTGACTGGGACGCGAGCCGTCAGTTTTCCGTATCCGAGTGACACTTCGTCACCGCTTACCAATTCGACTTCCGCAGGTGCGGTAAGTCGAGCGCTAGTGCCTTTGTCAAATCGCACTTCCGCCACGCCGCGTGTCAATCGCAAGGAACCAGGTCCTAGACGATCTCCTTTCTGCCGAGGCTGATCCCAGGCTGCGTTGTCCGTGTAAACGACCGTCGCGAACCAGTCAGTGTCGTTTGCCTGGTCGGTGCGTTCAGGTTTAGAAGCTACTTCCTGCGTCGAATGGGAAGTTAGTATGATCCGCACCAGCGCGCCGCCACCAAGGCAAATCAGAAGTACAAGTGCACACATGCTGGGCCAGGTGAAATTGCGAACGGGCGAACCAGTTCCGTTGTGACCATTTGAACTGCTTGGATTGCGCAAGGCTGGTCGGAGTTCGATCTTGAACGCTTCGCCTGCCGAATCATCCCATTCAGCTCCTTTGCAATTGCCCTTGTCGGCAGCCGTGGAATTCGCATGTCGTGTTGGAGGTGGCGGCGACATGATTCGCTTAAGCGTCGCCTGCACAAATTTGTCTGTTGTGTGGTCAAGTCGGAATAGATTCTGCAGCAGGCTCTCGGTAGCTTCGTCCGTGAGCAGTTCGTCTCGCTGATCCGGATGTTGTTCAAGCCAATCGATTAGCCATTGTTGTTCCGCTTGCGTCAGCGCATCGCCGGATAGGTAACGCGAAACCAAGTCCATGCCACGCTTCGTATTCATCGGATTATGTCCTATTACTCAACTTTTCCGCCAGACACTGACTCAGGGTACGGCGCACTCGCAAGAGCATCATTCGCACACTACCAGCACTACGTTGTTGCCGCGCCGCGATGGACTTGATCGTCGTTCGACAAAAATAGTGCTGTTCGACAACATTTCGGCTCTCGGGCGACAAGCGTTCCAAACAGTGCCGCAACTGAGCCAACACCTCTTCTTGGTCCGAAGTGTTTTGTTCATGCGTTTCCAGTCGTTCCAGCTTCCATTTGGCCATCTGCGTGGCCAACGGACCCGTCTCACGTTCGCGACGACGGATGGTGCTGCGAATATGTTGCTTGGCCATGTTCTTGGCCATTCCCAGCAGCCACGACCGAATGGTTCCGATGCCGCGAAAGTCGGACAGACGCTGATAGGCACTCAAGAACACTTCCTGTGCAACGTCGTCTACCGTTGCGGCGTCCCTAAGCAACGGAGTTAGGTATACGCGCACGGCAAGCTCATGCTGGCGCACCAACATTTCAAATGCCTCCTTCGACCCGCCAACCGCTTGACGAATCAATTTGGTGTCGTCACTTTCGCTCAACTTCGCCATTCCGGTGCTCGTTTTACCGACCAGTGCCATTAGATCGCCCGGTTCGCACGAATCACAAGCGTCCAAATTACTTGGCGATCGATTTCACAGACGGACGCTTTCGACGCGTTTTTCCCCAGCTTCACCACATGACGCCGCTGCCCAGTCAACTAAACGTTGCCGCTGATTCTAAAACGTCACGCCGATAATCCGAATTTTCTCGGCAATCGTCAGATGGGATGGCCCTTTTCGTTCACTTTTTGTTCAATTCAGCTAATTGCGTCAGGACTTCGGTTCGGTTCGGCAAACTAGATTGCGCGCCTTCTTTTTGTACGGAACTAGCGGCAGCCGCCATCGCAATCGGTATCGCGTCCTCCATTGGCTGGCCTTCCAGAATTGCGGCCGATAACACTCCGCTAAAGGCGTCGCCAGCCGCGGTGGTATCGACGGCGCGAACTGCGTGTGCAGGAAAATGCCGCAAAGTCGAACCGGGTGCCGCCCAATAGGCACCATTGCCGCCGCAGGTCAAAATGCAATGGCAAGCAAAATGGTCTGCAATGTGCCGAGCGATATCGGTAGTCGAATCAGATTGGCTTTCCTGATTCAATTCGGGAAGACAGTTTTGCAACCAGAGGGCTTCCGTTTCGTTGGGCGTCAGCACGTCTACGTAGCTCAACGTATCGGACAGCAGTTGAGCTTGGTTCGTTGGAATGGGAGCCGGATTCAGGATGGTTTGCTGACCACGTTGACGACACATTCGCAAAAAATGATGGACCGCCAGCAACGGAACTTCCAAACTGGCCAACGCGACTGGATGTCGTTGCCAAAACGCCGCCGAGATGGTTCGGATTGCGTCTGCCGTCACGCAATTGTTTGCGCCAGACGCCACGCTAATGCAATTGTTGCCTTGGGCATCCACTAGAATCAGTGCCGTTCCGGTGGCTTCGCTTGCATGCCGATAAACTTCGCTTGTGTCGATCCCGTCCGATTGCAAATCTTGAATCATCAAGCGGCCAAAGGCATCGTCGCCCACGCCACCGATCAACGAAACATGGCCTTGTAGGTAGCGAACTGCGGCGACGGCCTGATTCGCACCTTTGCCGCCATTCGCTCGATAGAACGAACCGCCCACAATCGTTTCGCCGATTGCTGGTATGCGTTGGGACCGAATGGTCAAATCTACGTTGATGGATCCGAGTACCGCCAAGCTTGTTGACGGAGCAAGCGGTGCCAATTCGTTCATCTACGTCACCTGATCATAATCGACGTCCCAAATCGTTTGATGCGCGGCAAGTGGTTGTTTGCGAGGAATCAAGCAGGCCAACGAAAAGCCGACCATGAACATGATGGCATTGCCGATCAGCGTCGCGTAATACGAATCAATTTTGATCTGCAACACAGACGGAAGCACTTGCGGAGCCTTGTCGTTCAATACCATCCACAACGAAAAGACCAACGTACACGCAATTCCGGCGCCAATACTGCGGGTGTCACCTTTCCGAGTCAGAAAGCCAATCAAATACATGCCCAACAGTCCAGCTCCGCACAGCGACGCCAGCGCATTGGCGGTGGTCTGTAATGTATTGGATTGCATGCCGGACAGAATGACGGCACCACCAATCATCACCACGGATGATGCCACGGCAACGACTTGGGCAATTCGCAGATCAGCCGTATCGGAAACGTGTCGTTTACGATTGGGACGAAGCAAGTCGACGACGACAACTGCCGAAATCGCATTGATAGAAGAATCCAGCGAAGACATCGCCGCGGCAATGGCAGCCGCCATGACAAACCCAGCCAATCCGGGCGGCATGTGCGAAAGTATGAATAGCGGCAAGATTCCCGATTCGGGCTTTTGACCTTGCAGCATGGCCGTGGCTTCGGGATGAGGATGCTCTTGGTAGTAGACGTATAAACTGGTTCCTACCAGCATGAACAGCGCCCATATGACAATGCTGGAAACCATGCAGAAGTACATGGCCTTTTTCGCTTCGGCCAAGCTCTTGGAGGCACAATAGCGTTGAATCACGTTTTGATTGGCGGTGTATTCTGTCATAAAGTGCGTGAGGCCAAACAGAAGCAATAGCGGCGCGGTCTTGTGCGTGAGTGACCAGCCCCAACTGACTGGCCGCAAGCTACCGTCCTGCATCAGTTCGTGGATAGAAAGTTTGTGATCGGCCAAACCAACTTGCCACACGTCAGACAAACCGTTGTCCAACTTCATGGCCACCAGGACAACGCACACGATGCCGCCCAACAGCAAGACAATCGTCTGAATCACATCGGTCCAGACAACCGCTTCAATGCCGCCGATGATGGTGTAGATGGAAACCAAGATGCCACCCAGCACGATACATTTGACCGGGTCCAAGTGCGTGATTTCGCCAATGGGAATGGAAATCAAGTAAAGAATAATGCTAACTCGAATCAGCTGAGCCACAATGAACGCGATGGCACCATACACCCGAATCGGCTGCCCAAAGCGACTGCCCAAATATTCGTAGGCCGAAGTGACATGTCCTTGTCGGTAAAACGGCAAGAAACAGGCTCCGGCAATGACCACGGCAGGAATCAGGCCCAAGTTATACAGAAAGTTGATCCACGAACCCTTAAAGGCGTCACCCGGCATGGACAAAAACGTCATGGAACTGATGGACGTGCCAATTAGGCTAAGCCCAATGACAATGCCCGGAATCTTTCTGCCACCAACAAAATACTGTTCGGTCGACGTGTTTCGACGGGCAAAGTACAGGCCCATTGCTAGCATTCCCAGTAAGTAAACGGAAAGCGTCACATAGTCAGCCATTCCCATTTTCGCCCTGCCTCTCTGTTTTTCCTAATCCACCAGGTTTCTGTGCATGTGTCGTCGGATTGGTATCGTGACGACTTCGCGGCGCCTGGTCAAGGAAAAACCATTGATTCATGTGGTCGAATTTTTAGTTTGGTTGAATTCCAAGATTCGGGTTTATCGATTTAGATAGAAGTGACAATAATGATGCTGGCACGCTACCAACGCTATTGATGTGCAACTCGGGAACGAAGGAACTTGCGTGTGCCACAGGTTGTCATTCACCAGAATGATCTTCACGATCAAGGGAGGGCAGGATGTCCAACGATCGAATTCACGAACATCGCTTGGGACGAATCGTCGCAACTTACTATCCGACTGGCGGATTGGAACGACGCTTCCTGGCCTTGGCCGTTACCGGTTTAGTCGGCTGCACGGTGCTTGCTTGGTTGCATCATGGTGACTTGGAGTCCATCCTGGATTCGGGCTGGTTATGGGTTGGCGTCATGGCCATGCTGCTAGGTAGTTTTGGTTGGCTTCATTTTCGTCGCCAGTCGGTCACGTTGTATCAGGACGGCATTTGTTTGGAAGGTTGGCAACCCGTCTGTATTCCGTGGGACCAGTTGAAAGAAGTCTATCAAGTGCCGGTCCATTCCACAAACCTGTTTCGCATGGAAGAAGTGTTGAATTGGATGTACGTCTTGGTTCATCACGAAGGACATCGCATTCGCCTTTTAGGTTTTGATGGCATCCGAGGACTCGGTTACCGCCTGCAAGACGAATTGTCAAATCGCTATCTGGAGGGCATGAAAACTTCGTTCGAAGCAGGAAGACTATTGCGCTTTGGCAAGAAGCTGGCCATCAGCAATGAAGGCCTCCATGTTGGCATGCGTATCTTTGGCTGGCACGAAGTAAACGACATCCTGATTGACGAATCGGAAGACATTCGCATCAGCTACGAAGACACTCGCGCAAGAACCATCCGCATTGCGGTTGGCAGTGTGGCCAATTTGCATTTGTTTATTGGCATTCTGGATTGGATCCAAGAGCATCAGCCCAAGAGCCGTGAACATTCAGACCGTTTTTGGGAAGATTCGCGAGCCTTTGGTCTGATAGACGAAGACGATACCCTGGCCACTGCTCGCGATCCCAAAGACCTGTTAGTGCAGGGCTTCGAGTGGGACGAAATTGACGATGTGATGCGAGGCGATTGTACGATTGAAGAACTGTTGGCTCGAGGTCCGCGTCAACGTCCGCGACGTCCGCGATAGCCCGCGACAGCCCGCGACAGCCCGCGATAGCCCTTCGTTTTATGGACACTCGCGGCGAGACGAAGATGATGGATACTCGATCCGCGGCCGGAGTGTTCCTCACTCGCTGTTCTTACCGAAAACGATTCGCGGCAACTCCGCAAAATTCTGGCCAAGCGGAGGTGATTGTTCGGCGTAGGCCGGACAATCCCAACAGAGAATGTCGTTCGGCAAATAGCCACGGATTAGATCTTTCAAAGTCGCTTTGACCTCGGACGATTCGTGACCTATATCTTCTTTGGCGGGCGGTTTGTTCAAGGCCGATCGCACTTGTCTAAGGTCGCTTCGACCGCGCGTTGGAAGAACGAACGCTATTGAACGAGCGTTGGTTCGGCATGGCTGGGTTGTACGGTCATGTGTGTCGGTTTGTCGGTAGTTTGCATACACTGAGTTTTCATCTTGAAGAAGGGGCAAAACGTGATCGAACAAGTCCAACCGTATTGCATTCAACCCGGCAGCGGTCGTCGAACGGAAATCGAACCGTTTGTCGAAAACGTAGCCGTATTCGCCAAATCGTTTCGAAACGCGGATCGCCGCTTTGCAGAACGGATTGCCTATCCACATCTGGTGCCGATTCGTCCTTTAGGAGATGACCGCCGCACGATCGCTGGCGACGCCATTCACGTGGTGGGCAAGAATCTTGCCTTGCAGGGAATCGATTTCTATCACACGTTTCCCATTCCTCAGCGATACGTTTTAGTTTCGCTGCAAGCCGCAGCAGAAAAGTGGCACCACTTTGTACTCAGAATCACTTGGTGCCGCTTTCTAAAGGAAGGTTGGTACGACGGCGGAGGTCAATTCGTCAAACGCATCGAACTGACCGACGAAGAACTGCTGACCTGGGAATTCGATTGATTTCGACCAAAATCGCATCAGGGGCGCGCATCAGCGTCCCAAGCATTCCACGCGTCTTGCAACTCGGCCACTCGCTGCGGTTCCTGCATCGCCCGATCATGTAACTCGGTGCGATCTTCCGCCAAGTTGTAAAGCTCCCAAGCAGCGTCCTTTGCCTTGCCGCGAACCAACTTCCAGTCGCCTTGGCGGATGGCGGCCGCATTACGCCAGCGCCAAGCAACCTGCCGTGGCTTCACGTGTTGCGGCGAATCAAACGTATCGGCCCAACTGATGCCTGGCAATGCCGACAGCGGTTCCTGTTGCCAGCGCTCTGGATACGTTGCATCAGCCAAGTCAACCAATGTGGCCATCACATCAATCAAATGCGCCGGTTGGTGCGTTACACTTGCAGCCGTGATGCGTTGGGGCCAACGCACGATCAGTGGTGACGCAATACCACCTTCATGCAAGAACGTTTTGTATTTGCGAAACGGCGTGTTACTGGCGTTCGCCCAGGGCTGGCCGACAGTGCGAAAACTATCGACTCCGCCCGTGACCACTGCCTTGTCGGTGGACCAATCCGAATTGTCCGATTCGCCACCGTTGTCCGAAAAGAACATGACGACCGTGTTTTCCGCTTTGCCAATTTCGTCCAGTTTGGCCAACAATCGGCCGATGTTTTGGTCCATGCGATCAATCATCGCGGCATAGACTGCCATTCGCAAATCCCAGGCGTCTTGTTGTTCTGCAGTCAACGTTTCCCATGCCGGGGATTGCTCGTCCACCGGCGCCATTGTCGGAAGTTTCGGAAAGACATTTGCCGCATCCAGTCCCTCGTATCGACGCTGGCGCAACGCCTGCCAACCTGCTTGATACTTGTGGCGATACTTCTGAATGTCCTCGGGCCAAGCGTGCATGGGATAGTGCGGCGCCGTGTAGGCCACGTACAACACAAACGGCCGATCTTCATGACGATACTGCTGTAAATAATCAACGGCGTAGTCGGTGAATGCGTCCGTGGTATAAAAGTCCGGGTCCTGGGGGCAAAACGGCTGGATGGACGTGCCGTCGATGGCCCAGCGGCGAGGAAAATTTTTGTGCGAAGGGGCAGGTTCGTTCGGACGAGCGACACCGGGATTGAAGAAATTACAGCAACCATCGGTCAAACCGAAGTGACGGTCAAAACCACGGTCGAACGGCCTTTGCCCTGCATGCCACTTGCCTGTCATCAGCGTGCGATAGCCGGCGGTTCGCAAAACTTCGCCAAACGTTGGTGCGCGATACACCACCTTGGAACTCGCGCCCGCTTGGTGCGGATACTTGCCTGTCAGCAGAGACGCTCGAGTTGGTTCACATTTGGCATTGTTGTAGAACTGAGAGAATCGCAAACCGGACGCAGCCAGGCTATCCAGATGAGGCGTGGCGATTTCGCTGCCGTAACAGCCAATGTCCGAAAAGCCCATGTCATCGGCCATGATGATGACGAAATTCGGTCGTTCGTCGGCCTGGGCCCAGGATAAACATCCGCAACAAACAAACCATACCGCTATGCAGTTTTTCATCTTTTTCCTCGTCTTTCGTCACAAATCGATCGTTCCATTGTAACGCATGCGGACACGAAATGCGTCGGACACAAATGGTCCGTGCCAATTCGGTTAAGCACCAACCGCTATTTGCGGTTGAGAGAACATGAAAACCATGACAGGGTTCGAATTATGCAACCAATTTTTTTAACCGCTCGCTGGGAACACTTGCTGATGATCAACTACGCCGTTGACCCGGATGTGGTTGCGCCATTTGTTCCGCAAGGCACCGAGATTGATTTTTGGAACGGTCAGACATTTATCAGTTTGGTTGGTTTTCGTTTTCTAGATACGAAGGTGAAAGGTTGGCCCATTCCTTTTCATCGCCACTTTGACGAAGTGAATCTGCGTTTCTATATCAAGCGAACCGAAGGCAGCGAAATCAAACGGGCCGTCGGATTCATTAAGGAGATTGTGCCGAAATGGGCGATCGCGGCCGTGGCCAGATGGAAATACAACGAACCCTATGTGGCGCTGCCCATGCAATCTTCTGTTCGCATTCCCACAGCGAACGAATCCGGCCAACTGGAGTACGGCTGGTCGGATGCGTCGGAACAATATTCCATGGCAGCCAATATTGCGGGACCGCCGCAACCATTGACACCCAACAGTGAAGCCGAATTCATTGCCGAACACTACTGGGGCTATACGCGTCAAAAAGACAATTCGACGATTGAATATCAAGTGGAACATCCGCCGTGGCGAGTTTGGGAGGCGACTGATCCTGTTGTTCGCGGTGACTTGGTTCGGTTCTACGGAGAATCTTTTGCCGACGCGCTTCGAGCCCAACCATCGTCGTGTTTTGTGGCGGAAGGTTCGCCAATTGTGGTTCGCCAAGGACGGACCATTCCAATTCAAGACTCCGTCTAAGGTGACGCGACCGACGCGGGCAGCAACGGCGGCGGATAGACGTGCAACCGTACGGGTTCAGAATACCACACGTCGCTGGGATTGCCTTTGCTGTTGCTGGCCACTACCGTCAATTCGACGGGGCCCATGCCTAGATGCTTTGTGTCGATGGTGATGGTTCCGCGAGATCGTTTCATGGCGGCCAGCGGCAATCGGCCATGATAGACCACAACCGTTCTTGCGCCCGGCGCGGTGACTTGCAGCGTAACTTGGCTGCCCAACGTGGGCGAATCAGAATCTAATTCGCACGTCATTTTATGATCCGCATTGGCCACGTGGAACGGCACGATCGCTCGGCCTTGAGATTCAATGGCCGAAGCTTCGATCCCCACGACGCGAAGTTCGTGATACCCGTCGGCCAGCTTGGTCGTGTCCATATCGAATGCTTGTCCAGGACGAATATCGCCAATCAAACGGCCGTCCACATACAAGCGAAACATCTGAACCGATACCGACGAATCGGCCTGGGGCGTCACGCTGACCGTTCCGCCAACTCGATCATTCGGCCGAATACCATCCAACGACACCACTGGGAGATTTGCCCACGGTCGGCACAAAGGGTCACCCACAATCAACAGCTGATAGGGTGACGAAACTGACTGATAGAAGGCTTCCGCCAAACTACAGCCTCGAGCGTAATGGATGTGAATAAACGGATGCGGAAACTTAGGTTGCAACGCGTACGGCTCGGTGACCGTTCCGCTGGCCCCGGCCGCACCGTAACGCAAGAATTCTGTCAGCGGAGTTTGATTGCCGCCTCCGCCATTTTGTAAGACTCCGCCAAAACTGGTCAAGTGTTCACAGATGGCGCCAGGCATAATGCGATTGAGATATTTCCCCCAATCAAAGGTCGCTTTACCGACCACGGTCCCCATGACGTCCTTCTTCTTGTACGGGACAATTCGTTCTTCGATCTCCGCTTTCACGCCCAGTTGAGATAGCCCTTCGACGACAAGCGGAAAGACGGCATGACGAGTCGTACTGCGGACATCTTCGTTCTGTTCCAAGTAGATGGTTCCCGAAGGTTTGGTGCCGTCCGCCAAAGCACTTCGCTGCAGATACGAAATCACTTCTTCCAACGAATTACCTCGATTGCCAGCTGTGTATCCCAGCATGGTCGACAGCATGTAAGATCGAGTTTTCAGGCCGGGCAGCGAATCAGCTTGTCCGTTTGCCAACCATGCTCGACGACCTTCAAAGCCGCGAGTCAGCAACATGCGAGGATCGACGCTGGCGTAATAATTCGTTCGAATCACTTGGCCCGGCGCTTCTCGTTCCGTCATCCATTGATAGTAGGTTCGATCTTTATTCTGTACCAACTGATACAGATACGTCATTCCCGTCAGAGAACCAAGCGGACCGATCTGCGCGTTCGGCGTACCGTCCACGTCTGGTTCGATATTCACCGCATAAGGAAAACCTGCGGAATAGACAATGTAGTCGATCTGGTTTTCCAGCTTGCGATCGGCAATCGCGTTGAAGATGACCGGCAAGAATTGATTGCGAAACTGATCTACCTTCATGATTGGCTTAGGTGCCCAGGGAAGCTGCAGCACATTGACGCCCGGAATGTTACGTAGCTGGCAATAGTAATTGGCTATGGTCTTGGAATCGGGAACTTCCGAATTCACCACAACAAAGACATTTTCCGGTCCACCACCGGCGCGGCATACGGACCATTCACCCAGAATCAGTGTCGCACAGAAAGCAAAAAAACAGCAGGTTCCACGAAATCGATTGGGCATGACGGCTTTCAATTCGGTCAGAAGCTTACGGTCGACGATCTTGGTAAGGATACCACATTCGGCTGTGTGACCCGACCGAGTTCGATACGAATGCTGTGCTGGTATGTTCGCCAGTTCCGCGTAATTCGCCAAAAAGCCGCCCGGATGCTGCGGTCCATTTCAGTTACCGGAAGTGGACTTCGCAAGCATCTCCATCACAGGCCGATTTTCCGGCCAATCGATAACGATACTTGGCCACCACTTTGTAGATGGTTCGCCACAAGGGCAAACTTCCCGGAATATGCATCAGCGGAACCAGCGGCCATAAGATTGGCAATCGAGTGGACAGATATCGAAATGCAGCGGCTCCGGCAAATTTTTCTCCATCCGGTGTAATCAAGTACATTTCGTCCATCAATTGTTGAAAAGAAAGTTCCGGCCAGCGACGTTG
>JAGQOZ010001048.1 GCA_020426955.1 Planctomycetales bacterium | reverse complement strand
GGGAGCGAAGTGGCCCGACGGCGTTGTGATCAAAGAGAAGGCGAAGGCCGATGGGTCGTGGTGGGCGTACCAACCGCTGAAGTGCAACGGCGCGACCATCGATGACTTCATTCGTGCGAAACTTGCCGAGCACGGCATGAAGCCAAGTCCACAGGCCGATCGACGGACACTGATTCGGCGTTTGTCCTTCGATCTGCACGGTCTGCCGCCGTCGCCGGAAGAGGTCGACGCGTTTGTGAGCGACCCCGATCCACAGGCTTATGAAAAGCTCGTCGACCGGATGCTGGATTCGCCACACTATGGCGAACGCTTTGCGCGGCACTGGCTGGATATTGCTCACTACGCCGACACGCATGGATTTGAACGCGACCAGCGCCGCGACAACGCGTGGCGGTATCGCGACTACGTCATTCAGGCGTTGAACGACGACAAGCCGTACGACCGCTTCCTGCAGGAACAGATCGCGGGTGACATGCTCTGGCCCGATGATGAACAGGCCGTGATCGCGACCGGTTTTCTCGCGGCCGGTCCGTGGGATTTCGTCGGACAGGTGGAGACAAAAAGCCCCGAGTTGCAGCGGTCGGCAAGGTCGCTCGATCTCGACGACATGGCGACGCAAGTCATGACCGCCACGCTGGCGACCACGGTGAATTGTG
>JAGQOZ010001047.1 GCA_020426955.1 Planctomycetales bacterium | reverse complement strand
CCATTGTAACGCGGTTGGGTCAAAGTTCGGAGGTACAACGGTGTTCTGCGACATCACCGATCAAACGAGCTTTGGCGTTGGCCGGATGACCGGCATCAATCAAGATGGCACGGTATCCGGCACGGTAACGGTTACAAAAGAAGGCAATTCTTGGTAAAGTGTGCACTTGGTGAGTGGATCGAAGGTTGACCCGCGACGTGTCCTAAGTCAATTGTTCGTAGTAAGTTATGTCGCCCTGCCCTGCCTCCGTTGTGCCTGTGACCTGATCGCCTACGGAACCGAAGGTTACTGGTTCGAATCCAGTGGGGTGTACTAACTTCTTTCTGTGAAACGACTTGCGTCTCGCGTTAGTCGCCGGTTCGCAACCTCTTTGGCGCTGGCAGCAGTAGTGTTCATGTGTGACGTGCAGTGCGGCGTAACTGCAAGTGATACTACACTTTACCCTGTCGCTTCCCCTTGAGCATCAACCATCGGACCAAAAGACCGATGGTTACCCGCCTGGTCAAAAAACTGAAACGAACCGCAAGTTTTTCGACAATATGGTCTTTGAACGAATTTTGGGTACGAGACACGATCGATATTGCGTTCGATTCTCGATGGTGAAAGCCGCGAGAATGGCATTGCGGAGCGTGGGCAGCGGCCGAGACGCACCATGACTTTG
>JAGQOZ010001046.1 GCA_020426955.1 Planctomycetales bacterium | reverse complement strand
GGGCACCACGTCGGGCAATTCGTTCGCGCGATAATCATTAAGCGAACCGAAGCGAACGGGTTGCATAGCCGCCCAACCCAAAAGCAGCGCGATGCCGAAAGCCGCCACGGTTCGTTCGACCGTCGACGAGATGGGCAGCATCAGCCGAATGAAGGCGGTTGCGGCAAGGTAAATAAAGACCGTTGGGGCGATGGTGAGAACCAGCCCCGGCAGGATCAATAGGTAGCCCAGCGCAACCAGGTTGGGAAATGCGAGTGCGAATCCGGCAAGCAGGCCGGTTATGACAAGCAAGTACTTCATCGTTAAAATCGCTACCAACAAAAACTTCGACACGGCAAAGCAGGCTCGGTCGTTACCCTCCAACGCGTGGAATCATCACGCATTCCACGCAAAACACTAGCTCACTCGGAGCCATCTGCCCCGATTTTTGGTTTCCGTGCCGGCGATCTTGCGATAGATGTCGCGACAATTTTCCAACGACAGCTCCGCTCGGCGTCGGTAGCAAACTTGGGGCGTAGATAGAGTCGTCTTGCCCAAAGATTCTGAATGCACCTAGGCAGGTAGACTGTGTCAGTGACCTGCGCGAGATTTTCGCTGGACAGGAGTTTTGCTGGGTGGAACTGCCGCCCAGCTACTCTTCAATCGCGGCGACCATACTGGCGACGA
>JAGQOZ010001045.1 GCA_020426955.1 Planctomycetales bacterium | reverse complement strand
TCCATCACAAAAAGGATTGAAACCATGGAGTGGCAAAAGTGGCATGATCACCGTAGGCAAGCCCGAGCCATTCATCCATCACAACAAGGATTGAAACCTTGCGGCTAGTACGCGAGGCACAAGTTCCTTGGGGCCCGAGCCATTCATCCATCACAACAAGGATTGAAACCACGTGCGACGGCTGGAGCAACCGATCGATGTTGGCGCCCGAGCCATTCATCCATCACAACAAGGATTGAAACCAGCCAAAAGTGCTTCACGCGAATGTGTCAAATCCAGCCCGAGCCATTCATCCATCACAACAAGGATTGAAACCATGGATTTGAGTTGAGTGGTGAGCGTGTCGCGCTTTGCCCGAGCCATTCATCCATCACAACAAGGATTGAAACGTATTGCAGCTGCACTATGCGGAGCCCGAGCCATTCATCCGTCACATCAAGGATTGAAACGTATTGCAGCTGCACTATGCGGAGCCCGAGCCATTCATCCGTCACATCAAGGTCCCGTCTGCCGGATGGGACCTCTCCAACTTCCTGGTTTCCGAGCAGGCCTGAGGATCAGCCCGGCACGCGGAAACTAATTTTTAAAACACGCGCTTAAATCGGTTCAAATGTAAAGCGGAGACTATCAATCGTTACAGGGCTGGTCAGACGAACAGGCCAACGAGT
>JAGQOZ010001044.1 GCA_020426955.1 Planctomycetales bacterium | reverse complement strand
CATGCAATTGCGACATATGATTGTTAGTCACCACGGTAAGCTAGAATTCGGTAGTCCCAAGGTTCCGATGACCTTGGAAGCGATTGCACTGCATTTCTTGGATGACCTAGACGCCAAGTTGTTTTCGTTTGACCAGATCATTCGAGAAGACGTAAATACGGACAGTGCGTGGACTTCGTTTCAGCCCATTCTTTCTCGAAAAATCTACAAAGGTTCCAGCTAGTCAATCCATGGTCACTTGTTTTGAAGTTGCGCACTCGCGTTTTCCAGCGGGATCTTTTAGCCCGACGCGTCAGAGCGTCAGCGAGGGACAAAAAGAAACATTCAACGTTCCCTCACTTACGTTTCGGGCTATGAAAAAACGCAACTTCAAATGTCACCTGGCCGGTTGTTTGTTGCGAACCAATCGACCTGACGGGTCGAATTCTTCCACCTTCTTTGTGAATGCCAACTTATGAACAACCTGGACCTGGAACAATTGATTTTGCAGCACGTGAACCGGCCGAATTATCGTCCGGTCAAACCCAAAGTCATTGCCAAAAAATTGGGCATTCCGGAAGATTTGAAGTCGCAATTCAAGCGAACAATCAAGAAGTTGGCCAAGAAGAATCTGTTGGAATACGGCGCAAACCATATTGTGAAGCCGCTGCAGTCGTCGGGTAAATCCAAGTCCA
>JAGQOZ010001043.1 GCA_020426955.1 Planctomycetales bacterium | reverse complement strand
GGATTCACGTCGTCGGGATCGGCGATCAGCATGAACTCCTCGGCCGACGGATGATCGCGCCGCGCATGCACGGCGAGCAGGTACTCGTCGACTCGTCGTCGACCACTCTGGGCGAGCCCGTCGACCTTGGATTGCACGAGCTGATTCAGATCGTTGTCGCGTTTGTCGAGTTCGGCTTGATAGGCATCATCGGTCGCCAGCGTGGCGGGTCGGCCATCGGCGGCCAGCGCGATCGATGGCGGCACGAGGGGCTCGTACGACGACGCGAATATGCCATAAAAAGCATAGTAATCCGCCTGGGTCATCGGATCGTACTTGTGATCGTGACACCGAGCGCAGGTCATCGTGAGACCGGTCAAGCCTCGTGAAACGACATCGATGCGATCATCAATGATGTCGTGCGTGTTGTTGACGAAATGTCCGCCGACGGTGAGGAATCCGAGAGCGGCAAGTTCTGGTGAATCGTGCTGATCGATCACCTGATCGGCCGCGAGTTGCCGGGTTAGGAATTCGTCGTACGGGAGGTCGGCATCGAGGGCTCGGCGGACCCAATCGCGATAAGCCCAAGCCCACCGAAACTCCTTTTGCTCAAAGAACACGTAGCCCTTGTTGTCGGCGTAGCGTGCGACGTCGAGCCAATGCCGAGTCCAATGTTCGCCTAGCGGGGCCGCGGCGA
>JAGQOZ010001042.1 GCA_020426955.1 Planctomycetales bacterium | reverse complement strand
GTCGAACGTGCCGGAGGTGCGCCGGTACATCGAGAATCAGCGCGAGCATCATCGCAAGTTGACGTTTGAGGAGGAAGTGCGGGCGCTGCTCACGCGGCACGGCGTCGAATTCGATGAGCGGTACGTGTGGGATTGACCACGATTGTGTTGCCCTTTCAGGGCGAGGATCGTGGGGTGGACCGGATACCCAGGGCGTCGCTTCGCCGCTCCGCCGCTACGCTTTGCCCTGGGCTGACATGTTGCGGCCCCTTCGGGGCGAGGAACCGCGTGGCCTCCCAGGCAACTGGGCATGAGCCCTGAGTTCGCGGGGTTGAAGAAGTACCCTCGAGAGGACTCGAACCTCCGACCTACGGTTTAGGAAACCGTTGCTCTATCCACCTGAGCTACGAGGGCTTGTTGTTGGGCGGCGGGGATGCGACGCACTTGAGGTGTGATCGGCGACCTTGGCAAGCGATGTGGCTTCATGGCAAGCAGTGATGCCACCGTCGACCAAAAGCGAGACGGTAGTGTACTGCCCGATCTGGCAGGGGTGAAGGGCGAGGAACTGGTGACGACTCAATAGCCCTGCATGATCCCAGCTCAACGACACAGGTGACGGCCGATTCGTTCGCGCTGTTCTGGTTGGCGCCGGGGCGGTGGACTCGTGACGAAGCTCCTAGGCGGTTCGACCTTTGGCGACTGGGAC
>JAGQOZ010001041.1 GCA_020426955.1 Planctomycetales bacterium | reverse complement strand
CTTCCATCATTGGATTTATCTGAATTACGATCTTTGGCGGTCAAACAAGCGTTGAATCTGACCGGCGGGCACAAAGGAAAAGCCGCCAAGCTATTGGGCGTACATGCCAATACGCTGACAAGAATGTTGGCCGAATTTGAACTCGCGACCAGCTAAAGCTCGGGGCACGGTAAGACTCTGAAAAAGGCTGCAATTTGGCAGCCTTTTTTCGTGCAATGGGGTCATTCTTCCGAATCAGATTTGATCCAGGGATTGGGCCAGGTGCCCCATTCACCCAGATATTTTTGATAGGCCGGTGACGAATCGGCCTGTTGTTCGAGCCAAGTCTTTGTTTCTTCGACCAGTTCTTGCTCCCGATCCAAGTTCAATTGGCCGGTCAGTACGCAACTTCGCAGGAAAACGAAGTAGGTATCCAACACGTCACACCGGCAGTAATCGGCAATTTCGTCAATTCGTCCTTCATCGTACATGTCCTGAACCATATAGCCTTGCGTATCTATTTTCCCGGGTTTTCCCAAGACGTTGGCTGCTAGATTTAAGCCTCCGTTAAATCTGGTGGCACCAAAATTGACCAAAAGATCCTGCAAATCCCAATGAGCTCGAACGTTGTATCGGTTCCTAGGCTGATCCCAACTTTTGCCATTCATCGCAAACCAATTGGGAATCGAAATACCATACCGAAATGCAGC
>JAGQOZ010001040.1 GCA_020426955.1 Planctomycetales bacterium | reverse complement strand
TTCCTCGGCAGCATGTCTTGCCGCGTTGATACCCGCGACAATCCCTTGAGCTGCCGCTTCCTCGTAGCCGGTTGTTCCATTGATCTGACCCGCAAGGTACAGTCCATCGACGCCCTTGACCGCCAATGTATGTTCTAGCGACCGCGGATCGACATAGTCATATTCGATTGCGTATCCAGGCTGCAGGATTGTCGCATTCTCCAATCCGGGTATCGACCTGATGAATGCGTGCTGAACGTCTTCGGGCAGCGAAGTAGATACACCGTTGGGATAAACCGTATGGTCGTCAAGCCCTTCGGGTTCCAGGAAAATCTGATGGCCATCGCGGTCTCCAAAACGCACAATCTTGTCTTCAATCGAAGGGCAATATCGCGGTCCCTTGCTTTCGATCCGGCCGGAATACATCGCCGAGCGGCCGATATTCGCGCGAATGATATCATGTGTCTCTTCAGTCGTACGGGCGATACCGCATGCAATTTGTGGGTTCTGAATTCTGTCGGTCAGCAAGGAAAACGGCACAGGCTCGGGATCGGCCTGCTGCATCGCCATTGCCGACCAGTTGATTGTACGTCCGTCAAGGCGCGGGGGAGTGCCGGTTTTAAGCCGGCCAAGAGTAAGTCCCAGATCCTTCAGGTTCTCGGCAAGTTTGAGCGAAGGTGACTCGCCCATCCGGCCAGCAGGGAACTGGC
>JAGQOZ010001039.1 GCA_020426955.1 Planctomycetales bacterium | reverse complement strand
CGCCAAGCGCAAATCCGCGTGCGCCACCAGTGCTGCTATATAAGGCCCGCCCTTCGCTTTCATCTCGGCCGCAGATTCGGTCACGAAAACCGTCTCGCCAATCGGCTTCAGATAATCCGGACCGTCCTTCCGATAGGCCGCGCCGCATTCCATGAAGACAGTCTGGACGACATTGTGGCCGCTGGTCAGGTCCGCCAGCAGGTCCGGTACCTGATAGCCCATCTCCTCGCTCGGCCAGAGATGGTGGTGCGGATCGACGATCTCGCGTTCCGGCTCCAGGATGTCTTCCCGGACCTGCCACACCCAATCGGTATTATTGAAAACCATATGCCGTCCTCCCGATATATTTTGAGAGGCAGAGTGACGCCGAAAAACAAAGAAGGCCAGCACTCAGCTGGCCTCACCTCGCGTCAGTTGTCTGGCAGATCAGAAGGTGATTTCCGCGCCGGTCAGCTCCGGCAGCTGCAGGATGATGATCAGGTCGCGCATCTCCTGGCGAGCCGCGACATGGCTCATCGTGAAGGAGACGTTGGAGCCCTTCTCCGTCAGGTCCAGCAGCGTCAGGCCGGCCGGGAACAGTTCGCGGTAGATCACGCGCTCGGAGAGGCCTGGCGCAAGGCGGAAACCGATGCGCTTGGAGAGGTTGTCGAGTGCTTCGCCGACGCGCTCCTTGTTCCGCGCCGCCAGCGGCG
>JAGQOZ010000103.1 GCA_020426955.1 Planctomycetales bacterium | reverse complement strand
CAAGTTCAGCAAGGATTGCATTGGTGTGACGCGTTGGTGTCAGTCAAGCTCGTGACGAAAGCAGACTGCCAAATCTTGAAGTCGGCGGAACGCATTCAAAACTTGCCGTGGTGTTTGGATGAAATTGCCGAATCGCATTTCCACCGCATTGATTACCGTATGCAATTGGCTCAACGCACGCTATTTCCGGCATTGCTGTTGCTGCTGGCCATCCCTATCGCGGTCGCAGCCATTGCGTTTACGGCGCCGTTGTTTGTGACGGTCCAATCATTGGCGAATTAAAGGAAACACCCATGTTGCAACCATGCCGCCGCCGAACGAAATATTCGTTCCATTCGGGATTCACCATTGCGGAATTGCTGATCGCCATGACCGTTTTGGCAATCATCATTCCCGTGGTGCTGCGGTTTACATTGGTTTCGCTACAACATGCCGCTCGGCAACGTGACGCAATCCAAAGCCTGGAAGCGTTGGCCAATTTGGCGGAAATTGCTGGTTCGTTGCCGTTCGAAACCATCGAAACCCAGGCCATTTTATCTGCCGATTGGTTCCAGCAGATTCAAGCCAGCTTGCCGTCGGGAGAGATCCGAATTGACGTTAGTGACGTGACCGAACTGGAACTGCAATCTAGTGAGATACGCGCCAAACGCGTTTTATTTCAATGGGGTCGAACCTTAGGAACTGAATTTCAGGCGAAACATCAAGTGGTACGAATTTGCTTGGAAAAGGCGACCGAATGATGCTTGTTCGTCCGAAACAATCCATGCGCGGCGGTCACACCCTGACCGAAATGGTGATTGTGATTTCCATCATGTCAATGCTGGTCACCTTGTCAGTCCTGCTGATGACCAAGTTGATCCATATCGACACGGCCGGGCGGCGCACCATGACGGATTCGCTGGTTGCCGGTCAGCTGGCAGATCAATTTCGCCGAGACATCCACGCCGTCACCGAAGTTGGTTCGATTCTGCTTTCGGAAGAATCGCTGGATTTGCTCGTCAGTAGAAAACAAACCATTCGTTACCAACATCAAGAAGGAACCGTCATTCGCCAAGTTCTGGATGCAGCTGTCGAACCGAACGTCATTAACCGAGCATCCTATGCCTTGTCTTCGGCAGACCATGTCGCATGGACCATGGTAACGCACCATGACGAGCCGTTTGTCCAACTGACAATCATCAGCCTGGAACGACCAGACCGGCCTGAAAAGGTCTTACTGCATGTCATCGCCGAGCCGAACCGCCCAACGCACGAAATGTCCAAATGAAGATCTCACACAAACACCGTCGCGGCAACCGACGCCCCACCGGCGCCATCCTGGCCATTGTATTGGTAGTGGTGGCGGTGCTAGTGGTGTTGGCCGCCGTCATGACAACTCGTACGGTACGATACCACCGAGTGCGGATGAATCGAGCGAACGCGATTCAAAGTCAACTGTTGGCGGATGCGGGTTTGGACCGAGCGTTACTGCGGCTGAAGCAAGACTCGGATTATGCAGGTGAAACCTGGACCGTGCCCGTTGATTTGCTAGACGGCCATCAATCGGCAACGGTGACGATCCAAGTGGATCGAGCCGATGCCGCACGAAAAGTTATCAAAGTTACCAGCCAATTCCCAGTGGATTCGATTCGCAGTGTACAGCGAACCATTGAATACACTTGGCCCTTGGAATCTAACGAGGAATCAGAATGAAGACCTCATTCGTACCGCATTATCTCAGTTCGAATCAAACTGCTTGCAATACCCATTCGCGAACATCCGGCCATCTCCGCGGCTTTACGTTGGTGGAACTGTTGGTAGTGATTGCCATCATCGCCATCCTGGTCTTGCTATTGCTGCCAGCGATTAATTCGGCTCGCGAAGCCGCGCGTCGAGCTTCCTGCATGAATCAGATGAGTGAACTGGTGTTGGCCATGCACGAATATGAAGCTTCGTTCGGACACTTTCCGTCGGGTGTTCGCGCCAACTCGAGCCCCGTCCTGAACCAAGAAACCGACATGCATCACAGCTGGACAATTACCTTGTTGCCGTACATAGACGAAACCGCTCGTTGGAATCAGATCGACCAACAAGTCAGCGTCTATGATCCGAAGCATCTGTCACTGCGAAGTATGGATGTCCCCGGGCTGCGTTGTCCGTCCGCTTTCACCGACACCGGTTTTTCTGACTACGCGGCCGTTTACAGCGGATCGGAAGTTCCAATCGACGCAACGAATGACGGTATTCTGTTCATGAATAGTGCGATTCGTCGCGATGCGATTTCAGACGGACTGCGCTACACGCTCATTCTGGGCGAAAAGGGATTTTATGGTGACAAGGAGCTGGGCTGGATGTCGGGCACTCGAGCCACTCTGCGAAACACTGGCCTACCGCTAAACCCTGGCAATCTTCCCAAATGGGAACCCGTGACATTGGCGGAAACCTTCGAACTGGACGCGGAGGAAATCGATACTGCCGATGACTCTGAAGCGGACGAAGCCGAGGAAGACGAAGTCGAAGATTACGACATAAACGAGCCCATCGACGACAATGCAGAAATAACAGCAGACGTGGAATCGGTTGCGGAAGTCGAGGAAGATTTGGACAACGAAGATTCCGATTCAGACGACCCAGACACAGAATCTTCGTCCATTTGGAGCTGGGAACGAGGCCTTTTCTTTACCGATGAATCTGACAAAGTAGAAAATCCCTACGCGGCGTCCATGGCCGCCAAGACGTTTGTCGGTGGGTTTTCCAGCGCACATACGGGCGGCGTTATCTTTGCCTGGGCTGACGGGCACGTCGCGTTCGTGCCCGATTCCGTTGATCGGCAAGCGCTATCCTGGATGGGCAGTCGCAACGACGGACAGTTGATTTCGAACGAACGAACCGAACGCTAAAACGGTTCGGTAAATGCCGACCAATTTGCGGTGAAACGCATGAATGCAATCCAACAACCGTCTGCCGAATCCAACGCATTGCCCGCCAAGAAAACGCGGCGCACGTATCCGTTGTCTGCGCTGTTCTTGCTGACAATGATACTGGCGATCGTTGCCGCAATAGCCTCTTCATCGCTTACCGAAATCGAGGATTCCTTGAGTCAAGTCGCATTACTGGGCGCTATCGCTGGAGGTGGCATTGTGGGCAGCGTTTTCGGCGCGCTCGTCGGCCTGTATCACCACCGCCGACTGGTCGGTTTTTTTGTGGGCGGTCTAGCCGGCATTGTGTCGGGTGTCTTGGTCACAACCATCAACCTTTCCGCCGATTTGACTCGCTGGCCCACAACCTGCCTGAGCGGATGCGTTTTGTTGCTGGTCAGCAGTGCGATTTTGCGGTCAACCGGGCGATCAATCGCAGGAGACGAACTGGAATGAAACGCCTCGCCATTCTGGCCATGGTGCTCTTGTTAATGTATGTCGGGTCTCTTTATCGACAATTAACCTCGCCTTCTATTTCCGCCGCAGCGGCGTTCTTGCCCGCTGCGACCACAGATGCTGTCAACCATACGGAATCACAAAGTCTTCCCGCGTCTGCTTCGGATATTTGTTTTGTCTCGGCGAGCGTTGGTATGCAAGGTCGGCTTCGAGCGTACCGATTTACGGCGCCGGTTTCCGACCTGCATTCGCACGCAATGACTGAATTGGCCGCATTCGGTTCCAACTGGAGTCAGCCCAACGCCACACCATTCATTCGAAGTAATGTGAAATCGCCTTTTGACGCAGAGTACCTCGCGTTTTTGAAGAAGAGTTTCGACGCGGATGCTAGCTGGCTGGCCGCTCCGCTAAACACCAAAGGAACCATCTATAATTTCGATGCGAATCTGAATGATGTCCCGCGAAGGCCGACCATTTTTGTGGATGAAACGAACGGCGTGCTCTACTTTGTGGTTACCGACTAACGCTTCAGCGAAGCGAATCGGCCCGATCAACTTGGCGCGAAAAGGTGAACAGAATCACCGGCACGCTCGCCTTAGATTTCGATTCGCAGCGGCGCTGGACATGCTGGATTACGGTACAAAACTTCTGCCAACAATTCAGGCGAACCGTGAAAACCGGTTCGTTCGTAATGCCAGTCGCGATGCGTCGGCATCATTTCGGCATCCAGTGGCCATGGGTCGAAGGGGTCATAGCCAATGGCTTCTGCCAACCGAGTTGAATCCATGGTGACGTTTCCGGCACGAGGCGGAATGGGCCCCGCTTCGATGCGATAACAACCCATCAGATGTTGCGGGGCATAGCCACCAACGCGATTCACAATCTGTGCGATTTGATACAGACTCAGCCGCCGTTTGCCACCAGCGTGAAACAATCCTTGATACTTTCCAGCCAGCATCCGTTGGAATACCACGTTCATGCAATCCACATACGTTGGGGTGCGAACCTCATCGTAATACAGCGTGGCAGGTTTGCGTTGCTTGAATCGAGCTTGTATCCAATCAATGGCGCCGGCATGGCCGTTGAAACTGACTCCCATGGGCAACGAAATCCGCAAGATGCAACTTTGTGGGTGGCCCAGCATGATCAAGCTTTCGGCAATCGACATCGTCTTGCCATACACCGTGACCGGATCCGTATTGTCACTTTCTACGTGCCCGCCTTGCCAGATGCCGGAATAGACCAGATCAATGGACAAGTGGACCAAACGAGTGTCCGTGTGAGCAATGGTTTCCAGCAGCGTTTGAACGCCCAACACGTTCACTCGCCACGCCATCGCCGGATCCAATTCGCAACTTTTCAACGCGCAACTTCCAGCACTATTCAACACTGACCGAAACTGGTATCGATCGAACAGCCGCTTCAATTCGTCCACATTTTCTGCATCGCAACCAACAATCCCTTCGCCCTGCAAACGCCAATTGTTTTCGGGACGAATCCCAATCACTTGCCCCGGATACATTTCGCGAAAGTAGTGCAGCGCGTTATAACCCGCCACACCGGCAATTCCGGTGATCAAAAGAGGTAACGGCGGATCCGGGAGCTGCGAATATTTCATCTAGAACTTTTAGCCTAATCGGCAATGCTTGCGTTCATATCAAACTCGAGTCAAATCAGCCACGTCGCTCATGTGACTTGCAGCCATGGCCGAAACCACAATGTCGAGCCTTTTCATGTAGTGTCACGTCTGCTTCATGACCGTGATGAAAGGACGACCACCGTCAAAACTTCAGAGAGGACGAAACAGGAAGCCAGAGTTTCATGAATGGCTCGCATCATAGCACTCGTACCGCCGAACGGGCCACCCGCTATGATATTTTCGCGGGAGAACCAAAATCTTCCTCCCGGCACTATAGATAGCGCATTTGAACGTTTGAATTCGGACGAAATTCTTTGTTCGCCCTGGATTGACACTCGCGGCCCGTCGATATTAAATAGCACTTCTTCACGAGGGCGATTAGCTCAGTTGGTTAGAGCACCTGCCTTACAAGCAGGGGGTCGCAGGTTCGAGTCCTGCATCGCCCACTTACCTCTTTTTGCTGCACGCTTCTGTTGCAGCGTTTTCCCTTGTTTTCTAGGCTTTCCGCCGGGTCTAACTGAATGCTTGCCGAGCGAATTGAAAGGTGTCGAAGGTGCTTGGGCGATTGTTGGGCCTAGTCCGACTGAACTAGGGTTGAGTCCAGACGACGCCTTCTACGGACGAAAACGTTCGAGCCCAGTTTAAATAACGATGCGAATATTCCATTGCCATATCCGCAGGGCATAATTCGGCAGCTGATTGATTCCAACCCAAGAACAGAACCAGCGGCAGATTAAATTGGCTCCACGCCGCTAATAGCTGGTCAAACGCCAGTGGGTCGCGAGGAATCATCGCCCCGTTTTCACTGCCAATGGTGAGATCCAGGCCAAATCCGGTGACGCCAATTTCCGCACGAGCCAAAGCTTCGGCGAACCGTAACGACGCCACCTCCATTTCGCCGGTTCGCAAAAAATCGCACCACGGCTCGGTGAACAAAACACACAAAGGAGTGTGATCGTCCAGGTGGCGAATGACCTGGATAATGTCGGCTACCGTTTGCAGCTTCTCCGTTTCGCTCAATCGCAACGACGTTGCCGCCCGCATGCTGGCTCGCACATACCACTGCGCCGCCTGACCGTGATAATGACGAATCGCTTGGCCGGTCAGTTGCTGGCAGATTTGACTCACTGAATGATCCGTTGCCGCCAAGTGACGAAGCGCTGTTGGCAAATTGTCCGAAGTGAGATCCACCAAAGGTCCAATCAGGGCGGCGTGGTCATGGACAAGCTTGTCATTATCCGGAAGTTCTATCTCCGGGACCTGCGGCCAGCTGCGGTCAGCATTGGCTGTGATTTCTGGCCACGCTAAGTGACACCATGCGAGCCACGCCTCGGCGGACTCGCGCCATTCAAAGTCTACTGGGCGTTCGTTCGTGGCCAACCATCCTACTCGATGCCGCTGATGATACTGCTGGACGTATTGGTCCACAACGGCGTCCACCAATCGTAACGTTTGCTCCAAACATTGGTCGGCAATTTCGCTGCTACGAGCCACATCTTCCTGCTTCAACGAAATTGCTTGGCGAAATCGCCTGCCAGCTTTGTTTAGCTTGTCCAACAATTCATCCGGCAGTGAAGCACCGCAATTTGCCCACGTATCGACTTGATTTTTCAAACGCCCCAACAGACCACGAACCAATTCCAGAGGCAAAATTTTTGGCAATTCGCTGGGAACGAGCGTGGCCGTGGTCAACATCAAAATGCCGCGGCCTTCAATGTAATACGGCACGGTCACTCGGCCAGCTATCGGCGGTTCGCATTGAACAACCAATGTTCCTTCCCGGATGCCAGCGTGACTGGGCAACGGATGCTGATCGAAACCACTGACGTAGCACCGATCCAACAGAACAGTGGGCAGATGTTCGTTCGAAGGTGCTACGAAAGTGTATCGCCCCATCAGCCTTTCCTGCCTATGCGAAAGAAAATCATTTCGAATCAAATTCTGGACCAAACCGGCGTTCATTATAAGCGAAAAAACAGTTTACCTGGCCACGCATGTTCAGCTTTGCAGACCAACGGTATACTCGGCTGCAAATGGCCTTGGCCTTCCAATGGAAAAGGAATCGAATCATGACTAGCCAAGTGGTTTTGGAAACAACATTACCGGGACTGCCTGTGCGCCGAGGCAAAGTGCGTGACGTCTATGACTTGGGACAGGAATTGCTGATTGTCAGTACGGATCGGATCAGTGCTTTTGATTACATTTTGCCAAACGGGATTCCGGACAAGGGTCGAGTGCTCACGCAGATTAGCCGCTTTTGGTTCGAACAGATTGATCAAGAACACCATCTGATCACGGACGATGTTTCGCAAATGCCGATTCCTGCCGGCGTCGACGTGGCGTCATTGGAAGGCCGAACCATGTTGGTGCGAAAGACACAAGTCGTACCCATCGAATGTGTCGCTCGTGGCTATCTGGCCGGTTCGGGCTGGAAAGAATATCGCCAAACTCAGTCTGTGTGCGGCGTTGCTTTACCGGCAGGATTGGTCGAATCTTCGAAATTGCCCAGTCCCATTTTTACTCCGGCCACCAAGGCAGAAGAAGGTCATGACGAAAATATTTCGTTCCAACGCATGAGCGAAATCGTAGGTGCTGAAGTAGCAGAAGAACTTCGCGCGAAAACGCTGGCCGTTTATCAAACCGGTGCCGAATTCGCGGCGACGAAAGGAATTCTGATTGCCGACACCAAATTTGAATGGGGCCGATTCGAAGACCGCTTCATCTTGATTGACGAAGCGATGACGCCCGATAGCTCGCGGTTTTGGCCTGCCGACCATTACGAACCCGGCCGAAGCCAATCTTCGTTTGACAAGCAATTTGTCCGAGACTGGTTGGAGTCGACCGATTGGGACAAGAACAGTCCACCTCCCGAACTGCCCGCTGACGTGATCCAGAAAACTCGATCCAAATACATCGACGCATTTGAACGCTTGACCGGGCAGAGCTTTGCGTGGAAGTAACCAAAAACGGCCACAGTGTCTTCATCTCTCTCTGGCCGTTTGACTGGCGATGACGACATCCTATCCGTTTTGATTTTGCGATGATGTCATTCGGCAATTTCAAAGACCATTGTCACCGACGCCGATAATTCTTGTTCGCCCGTGGCAATCGGAACGTCGGCTGCCGCGAAGCGAGCTTCCGCCATGCGATACATGGGACGAGGCATCGCGGTGCCGGATTCGTTAATGGAAAGAACTTTTCCCAGCTTCACGCGGGCAGAGTTCGCAAACAATTCTGCTCGCGACTGTGCGTCCGCGACAGCTCGGTTCCTGGCCTGATCCAGCACGCCTTGCGGATTATCAATTCCGAAAGAAATACCGTGGATCTGGTTGCTGCCGGCCGTCACCAAAGCATCCAAGATGCCGCCCAGGTTGGGCAGGTTACGAACCTTGACATGCACTTGATTGGTAACGTGATAACCGACAATTTCAGGCCGCTGTCCGCCACGATTGTTTTGTCGGTACTGCGGACTGACATTGAAGTTGCTGGTCTGCACGTCCTTGTCGGCAATGCCGTGTGACTTTAGCTCTGCCAGCACTTCCTGCATCGCTTTGGTGTTAGCGGCCAACGCGTCGGCCGCAGTAGCCGCTTGCGTGGTGACTCCCGTGTTGATGGTGGCCATGTCCGGCGCGGATGTTGCGCTGCCCTGCCCAGTAACCGTGATGGTGCGAACATCCTGTTCGGCGTGGAGCGAGGCAGACAACAACGCGGTGATCAACAACGAAGCGAATAGACGGGCGGTTTTCATTTTGGATACCTTTCGATTGGAAATGGTGGAAGCGCCGTGGTTTTCCGAGGTGCCTGGCTGACACTTTTTGACGTTACGCGTTAGCGTTTTTTCGGCGGAATTTCCTAGCCCGAAGCGTGAGCAAGGGACTTCAGAATCGATGAATTTCCCCCTCACTTACGTGTCGGGCTAGGAAAAAACGCAACTTCAAAAAGCGTGAGCGAGGGAACGCGTAGTAACCGTTTTTTTCCCTCACTTACGTGTCGGGCTAGGATTTAAGCTTGCTGACGCGTCGAGATAGAACATTCGGCGCCAAGTGATATTGAGACGCCCGTCGCTTGCATCCAGTTCCGGAAAAGTTCTAGCAGCGGCAAATTTTATTCGTCAATCGGTTCGAACAAAGCCGCAACCGCTCCGGCGGGATCTTCAATCACACAGAATTTGCCGTATTCGGGCATGACTTTCACGTCGGAAAGCAGCTTGCCTCCTAACCGCACACATTCTTGGCGCGAATGGTCAATATTGTCCACGTTGATATACACCAGCCACTGAGGTGGCAAGTGCGAATTTCCACCCTTAGCATGACAGATACCTGCCACCGGGGACATTGCCTCTTCGGATGCCTTCATGGCGTAGTCGCTGTAGTCTCCCATGGAAACGTCGTCCCATTTCCAACCGACAACGGCTGAATAGAAATCGCGAAGCTGTTCCGCATCGGCAACCGTGATATCAGTCCATTCGATTAAACCGATCCGCGCTGCTTTATCACTGGGCATGAAACTACTTTCGTGTTGATCAAACTAACGTCCCAGCCCCATGAAGAAGCTGAAGTTCTGAATACGGTCGGTGTCTTCGCGAGAAATCGGGACGGCAAAGTCCAATGCAATCGGTGCCGGCCCCATGGCTGGCACGCTGATTCGCAAACCAGCACCCACGGCTACTCGGAAATCTTCCTTATTGATTTCAATCTCTTCTTCGATCGTACCATAATCACAGAAGACAACTCCTTTCAGCATGTCGTCCGCCGTAACGGGAAACAGATATTCGACCGAACCGAGCAGACTGAATTCACCACCCACAACCACGTCACCATTCTTCGGCGATGCACCTCGGAAACGGAAACCTCGAATCGTCGAATAACCACCGGCAAAGAAGTTTTCAAATACCGGCGTATCATTGCCCGAAAAGGAGGCGCTAAGCGACGTGCCCAACACATGCCGACCAGAGCGGTCTACTCGTTCACGCAGCAAGAAGTAGCGGCGGAAATCGGTTTCCACTCGAGGATAACTGTATGTGCCAAAGACCTGTTCATAGCTGACTTCAAACATATGTCCTTCGGTCGGTGCGAAAGGTGAATCTCGAGTGTCATGCGTCAACGCAAAGCGACCGCTGAACAGACTGTTGTCACCTAACACTTCTTCCAATTCCGGCACGCCTCGGACGCGAGGATTCCGGATGTTAACGTTTTCCAGTCGCATGCCAGTGCTGACGGACAGATCCGGCGTCAATCGATATCCTAGTCCAATTCGACCACCTAACCGCTGTTCGTCCCAATCAAAATAGCGACGATCGTACAGGAAGCCGCTTAAATTCAAGCTGATGGGCGTGTCCATCAGGTACGGTTCGGTGAAGTTGATCATGTAACGTTGCAACTGGCTGCCGGGAACCGCTTCAATTCGCAACCGCTGCCCGCCACCTCGCCAAGCCGTGCCGTTGATCACATCTTCGATGCCTCGAGGAGGTCGACGCCAATCAAAGTTGTATTCGTCAATGACCACTTGAGCGGTCAGACCGGCGTCGGAATTCACGCCCACACCAAACATAAAACGACCCGTCTGCTGTTCCTGGACGTTGACCACCACGTCGGCGTAACGACCGTTGTACGGATCATCAATCAAACCTCCAGGAGGTGACAGTACATTGTCACCGTAGCCGGGAGCGGGTCCTAATGGAGGCGTGGTGCCGTAGCCGCCAAACGGTCCACCTTGTCCGTTGTATCGGTCGGCGCCGGGAGGCGCTTGCGTGGCCTGATTTTCATCGTAGGGTTCGCCATAGTAATACTGCGAAGGCTGAACCGAACGGTCGTCATAGTAACTGTTGTTGGAATTGGAACGAGGAGCGTCTTCGTACAGATTTTGACCACCGCCATACGCTGGATTGGCATCATACGTAGCGCCCGGCGAATATGCCGCATTCGCATCATACGCATTGTTCGTATTGCCGCCGGAAACGGGTTGCGGCTGCGATGGATAGCCGTTCGAACCGCCCGATCGATAATCGTAGTCATCATAGCCATCGTCCGGCGATTGGGCTCGAACCACCATGCTCGCGTCAGCCGATTCGGGTGAAGCATTACCCAATCGGGCCGAATTCAAATTAGACGAAGAATCATAAAACGACGGTTCATGGCTGGTATTGGGTGCAAAACGATTCACTGGCGCAGTCGGTGAACTACGGCGGTACCGATTATCAGGAATCGACTCCAGTGGAATTGGATCTTGTTGCTGACTGGGCCGCACTAGACCGGACCGATTTGATGACGCCGTTGGATTGGCTGAATCGTCAACGCCGTCTACTTGCGGATTTTCTGCAACTAGCGCATCTAAGGGCAACGCATTTGACGGAGCTGGCGACGTCACGGTAGCGCAACCGGCCAGCAGCAGCGCGGCGCTAGCCCATCCCAGAACGGTGTAATGATAAACGGCGTTAGTCAACGTGGCATCCTTGCGTACGTTTAGCATCTTAATACCGCGGTGCCCTTCCTTGTGGATTTTGCGACATGCGCGGTGCGTTTGGCGAAGCGGGTTGATTCGCGTATTCGTATGATTCGTCTACTTCCGGCGCGCGAATTTCAATCGAAGGCATCACGCCCATCGCCGGGTTCGCCATGAAAATCTGGGACGAACCTATCCTGCGTTCACTCGCTCGAATTTCACGAATATCCAGTATGTCACCCGTTTTGATGGACATGCGGTTCAGGACAACACTGGATCGAGTGTGTGGGTTTTCCCCTTCGATGTTGACGATAATCCGGCCTGCTCGAAATGCTTCGCCTTCATTGATGTTGTAAACCAAGTCTAACTGACCAGGCTCTTCTAAGAAACGAGGATCCGCTTGCACGTCCGCGTGGATGTATCCTTGGCTACCGTAGGCGTCTCGCAACGCATTCAGATCCATGTTCATGCGCTGAGCGTCAAACATTTCGCCCGAACGGAGTTCAAGCTGAGCGGCCAACGATTCCGTAGTGAAATTCTGATTGCCCACAATCGAAACGTTGCGGATTTGATAGCGAGGCCCTTCGTCGATGACAAACGTGATGGACAGCCATTTACCCGAATCGCCAAACTCCAGCGTTCGGCTGATTCTGGCCTTGAAGTAGCCGAAACTGCGATAGTAGGCGTACAAGCGGTTCACATCTTCGTCGATTTGTTCTTTGTCTACCTTGCCTTTGTAAAAGTACAAAATGCCAGGCTTCGATTCGATCTGCGTTTTGAGTCGTGCCGCCGAAACAAACGTATTGCCAACAAAATTGGTTTTCCAGACGCGTTGCATCTGACCTTCGTAAATGGCAAACACTACGCCGTTACTTTCCGGCGTGATGCCTTCTTCAATTTCAATCTCCGCGTCCCCGTAGCCTCGTTGTGTGTAATATTCTTCCAGCCGACGCTTGGCCTCTTCCACTCGGTAACGATGCAGCGGTTCATCTTCTTTCAATTCACATTTCTTCAGTAGCTTGCGGTCGCTTTCTTTCTTGTTGCCCACAAACTTGATGTATTGAATCCTAGGCAGTTCAAAGACTTCAAATGTCACCGCCACGCCGCCCGGTACCGGCTTCCGATAGGTGCGAACATTCTGAAACCAACCCGTGGTAGAAAGCTTGCGAACATCGGCCTGCACGATTTCTGGATCGAAACCTCGTCCGGGACGAGTGGCAATGGTGGCCAAGATTTTATCTCGAGTGACCGTGCGGTTCCCGACAATGTCGACCGAAACCACTGGTTCCAAATCGTCACGGCGTTCAATCACCGGCGGCCGGTATTTGGGGCGTTCGTCTTTGCCGCCACCCAGCGGATTACCGCCGCCCATGCCGGACCCCAGCTGAGCGTTGGCGGGCAGAGTCGCGCCCAGCAACGTTAGAATTATACCAGTGACAAATACTTGTCCGTGTCGTCTCACATCCATGTTTGATCTGTTCATAAGTTGGATTACGTCGGCCAGGACAATCAGGTTCGAAACGTTCAAATGTAAACTCATGCTTTTTTGTTTCCGAAACGCTTTTGATACGAATTCGAAAACAAGGCCGCGTAGGAATACTGGATTTGAAACAGGCGAACAAGGCGAATCAGAAATTTCTACGCATTTTTTATGTGCGCAGCGAAGGTGCAGCGACAGCTTGATTTCGCGAAGTCATCGCTATGCCAGCTCGCGAATTATCAGCAGCGACTGCCGTGCAGGCTGGCGGTGAATCACCTCGAAAGATCCGACCTTGCTGAGGTCAATTCGTGGGAAAACGCGTCGCAAAATCAAGGTTTTTCCGCTAAAAAGCCAACTGCAGCGTACAATTCGCCAAGTGTCGGGCTCTGACAAATATAGAGTCCCACGTTCGATTCATCCCGTGCCCGTAGAAGAAGAGCTATCAAACATCATGAATCTGATTCGCCGCATCTATTGGATTTTGGTTCGCTGCTTACTGCACTTGCGATATTCGGTCCAAATTAGCGGACAGGAAAAACTCGGTCAGCTGCGCGGTGCCACGTTGGTGATGCCCAATCACCCCGGCTACATTGATCCGCCAATTGTGCTGAGTCATCTGCAACTTTCAGAACCATTGCGGCCGCTGGTGTTTTCTGGCACCTACCGGATGCCATTTCTGTATCCTTTCATGCGACTGGTCGAAGCGTTTGAAGTTCCCGATATGCAATCGCATAGTAAAAACGCCAAGGCACAAGCGGAACAATTGATTGACGCCGTGGCCAGTCAGTTGGAAGCGGGCAACAACATCTTGATGTATCCGTCCGGCCGAATTCAGCGAGGCAACGTGGAGGTGATTGGTGGTGCACGAGCGGCCAGTGATCTGTTGCAACGTTGCCCCAACGTGAACGTGGTTTTGGTGCGAACTCGAGGCGTGTGGGGCAGCATGTTTAGCTGTGCCGAGACCGGCACCGTCCCGAATCTTGCAGAACGCTCAATGAAATCACTCGGCTGGGCGCTTTTGAGCGGCATTCTGTT
>JAGQOZ010001038.1 GCA_020426955.1 Planctomycetales bacterium | reverse complement strand
TACGGACGATACGCAGATGATGATCGGCGTGACACAAGCGTTGATTCAAGACGGTCAAATCGAATCGGCAACGCTGCAGCATTATTTTGTCAAAAACTACGTTGCCAGTCGCGGATATGGACGAGGAGCTCGCATGGTACTGCAAGCCATGTCAGAAGGTGCAGACCATCGGCATTGGGTCGATTCGCAGTTTCCCGGCGGTTCGTTTGGAAACGGAGCGGCGATGCGAGTAGCACCGATAGGCTTGGTGTTTCGCCACGATTCCACTAAGTTGTTCGAACAGGCCGATCTTCAATCCAAATTGACTCACACGCATCCCTTGGGCACCGAAGGCGCTCGATTGATTGCCATGGCCGTCGCCTATTGCGTTTCGTCGCGAAATTTTGATCGAAACGAGTTCTTCGATCGGCTTCTGGAATGCGCCACATCTGAAGAATATCGTCACAAAATTCGAATGGCAGCCGCGGCCACGAAGTTGTCTGACTTGGAATCAATTGGAAATGGAATTGCAGCACACGAATCGGTTGTGACCGCCATTGGCTGCTTTGCCTTGACACCGAACGATTACGCTCGGACCATTGCTCATGCCATTCTTTTAGGAGGCGATACCGACACGATTGCTGCTATGGCGGGCGCTATTTCGGGAGCATACCAGGGCGAATCCGCCATTCCCAGTGTATGGCTATCCGCCCTGGAAGACGATTACCAAGGGCACACG
>JAGQOZ010001037.1 GCA_020426955.1 Planctomycetales bacterium | reverse complement strand
CCCCCCAAACGCGGCTTGCAGTCCGAGGTCCAACGTTTCGTCGGATTCGTCGACAGCTTTTCGGCGGCGGATAGAAGAACCAGTGGCCATAGTTTTCGAGGATATACCAAACACAAGCGAACGGAATACCGGTGATTCAGGGCTGACGCCATTTTCGCGAAGAGATTCTGGTTCGAAAAGAAGTTTTCACGAAAAAACTCTAGCCGGTGGGTGGTACTAACTGCCGCTAGTGGCGGATTCTAGTCGATTGTGAATTTGGGCGTCGAGCGTCTTCGAGCGTTCGCATGTGTCGCCCGCTGGGCTGAACAGAGTAGAAGAAAACGGCGACCGGTGGCTGGCACACGCCGGCAAAGAAGTATCGCCCACTGGGCGGAGGAGACCGTAGGCAAAAGAGAATGGCAATGTTGAGTGCCAGCCACGTGCCTGGCACAGAGTTTAACGATTGCACCTTCAATTATTTCAACAACTATGTCATCAACGAATCAGCCTTTATTGACAACATAACAAATGGTTCTGTTCCACTGGTTGATTCCACCGGTAAGATATCAGATCTCTACTTCAGCGGTTGCCATTTCCACAACAACGATGGATCAGGCAACGAGATCTTCCCGTATTACGGCGGAAATACATATGACTTCACAACGACCTGGTAGTGTATTAGATCAACGGTGCATCTCTTAGCATGCGAAAGGGCCAGCATGTACCATCCCGGACGTAACA
>JAGQOZ010001036.1 GCA_020426955.1 Planctomycetales bacterium | reverse complement strand
CGTGGCGGCCGAGGCAACGCTCATTTCAAGTCAGCCACCAACCGAGCTCCGCGCGAACATACCGATGGCGAAGAAGGCGAATCAAGACGCTTGGTCCTGGAACTCAAGGTCATTGCCGACGTCGGTTTGGTCGGCCTGCCCAACGCGGGAAAGAGCACGATGCTCAGTCGCTTGTCCAAAGCGAGACCCGAAATTGCCAACTACCCGTTCACCACCAAAAAACCTCATCTCGGCAAGGTCCAGATCGGATATGATCATTCGTTCATCATTGCCGATATCCCTGGCCTGATTCAAGGTGCCAGCCAAGGCGTAGGACTGGGCCACGATTTTCTCAAGCATGTGGAACGAACTCGAGTCCTTGTCCACTTGATCGAACCGGCTCCGATGGATGAATCAGATCCCATTCAAAACTATCATGACATTCGCCACGAACTAAGCGAATACACCCAAGAACTCGCCAACCGTCCCGAAATCGTCGCCGTGACCAAAGCAGAACTGCCGGAAGCTGCGGACATCCAACAAAAGTTGTCGCAATCCATTGGCCAAGAGGTGCTGCTGGTGTCCGCTGTCACGGGCCAGAATCTGAATCAACTGGTGCAAAAAATCACCAGTGCGTTGGGCGATCTAGGCGATGCCTCCGAATAGTTGTTTTCGGAAATCATTCCAGCAAGTACAGAAAAATCCAAGGTTTGAGGCCACACAGCACGATTCTGCTCGAATTAGCACGAAAGTC
>JAGQOZ010001035.1 GCA_020426955.1 Planctomycetales bacterium | reverse complement strand
CCGTTCCAGATCGAATCGCTTGACGGTACAGACAAGATCAGGATTTCGGTCGCCGGTCTCGAGAAAGAGCAGGTGCGGGACTTGCTTGACGTATTTCGTCAAGTTGTCGCCGAGACGATCGTCGGGAAAGAACGGTCTGTTGCTTTGAAATATGCCGAGGCAAGTCGTAACGCAATTGAAACCACGCGGCGCGAGATTCAGGAACGGTTTGAATTGCGTAATGAGAGCAATGGCAATCAGGAAAACGTGAACGAGGACAGTTCGTCCTCCAACAACTCGTCCACAACGGGCGGCGAAGACCAAACGGCAAGTGTAATCATCAATGACGTTGAATTGGAAGTTCTGATCGAAAAGCTGAAATATTACGAACGACAAGCCTCGTTCCATGAAGCGTCCTATGAACTCCAACAGAATCACTCGGTAGAATTCTGGCCGTGATCAGCGAATTCGACTCAGGGTCAGCCGTCCTGAAACCGTTTTGACCACCTACTTTCGAAATCTCGAATACACCTAACCACGGTGTTCATGGTGTTGACTCGGGACGCAATCCATGCGGTGAATGAAATGCCTTGCGGATCGATTCTGCAGCCGAACGTATGAATCAAACCTGGGGAGTTAGCAAACGGAATTCGTTACTACCCTTTTTAAAAACTAGTTTCACTTCCGTTGAATTGCTGCATAATTGATGCAAATCCTCCATGCTGCATACATTCGTTTAAGGGGACATCGCCATGAATCGACT
>JAGQOZ010001034.1 GCA_020426955.1 Planctomycetales bacterium | reverse complement strand
TCCAGCTGCCGAAGCTCTTGCCGCTTAATCTCTTCCAGACGCGGCGCGGCATAGCGCCAAGCGTCGATGAATCGTTGTTCAGGTTTCATGGGAGGGCGCTGCGTTTACAGATCGCTGCGCTGCTAGTTCGCTGCGCTTCGAGATCGCTGCGCTGCTAGTATCTAGTAACTGTAAGCGAAGCGTTCTGTAAGCGAAGCGTTCTAGTAACTCAATAGCGAAGCGGCCTCTTTATCAAGTCTTCGCCTTGATAAAGACGTACTCCGTCCCCGTGGGTTGCGCGGCTGTTTTGCAAGCTCGGCCCTTTGTTGGCATATTTTGTCTGACTGTAAAAGATTCCCTTCTTGTTTATGTACGCCGCTGGTTAGTGCGGCGTTGCGAAAATCGTGATCCCTCCTGGCGATTTTCTGGTCGGGTTGTAGGGGAAAAAAGGTCGCTTCGCTTCGAGAACGCTACGCTGCTAGTTCGCTGCGCTTCGAGAACGCTGCGCTGCTAGTTTCGAGAATGGCCCCGAAGCAGTCTCGTAAGTTAACATCGATTATTTTGGCATTATTGGGAAGGGAGTGCTATTCCTTCTAAGTTGTATGAGTGTCAAGGAAAAAGTTCGCTGCGCTGTTGAGGTCGCTGCGCTGCTGAGGTCACTTCGTTATTGAGGTCGCTGCGCTGCTGAGTTTTTTTCTCTTAGCCCGTAGGGCGTTCTCAATAGCGAAGCGGCCTCGTTAGCGAAGCGGCCTCAACTCCTCATGTTTTACACTTGGC
>JAGQOZ010001033.1 GCA_020426955.1 Planctomycetales bacterium | reverse complement strand
TCATGGCACTCGGTTCTTCAACGCTAACAACACTCATATCGGAATCCCCTATTTGACCACATGGCCCAGGGCGGAACTAGTCAGGATGCGTCTTCGGCAGAAGGCGGTGACCATTACTATTTAGTGCAGTCCTCCTAAGGCTCGGATGACTTCGAACGGACCGTACTGGATCATGGATCCGTAGAAGTTGACAGCCAAGTATCCCACAAAGCAAATGCTTGCCGCGCCCATGAGCAGAACTGTTGCAGACGTCAATACGTCTTCGATGGAACGAGAAGCAGTGGGACGCTTCAAAGGGATAGTTGCGGGCTCAAAATCGTCCGTCAAAACCGAGTCATGATCTTCCGTATCGAAGTCCCAGTCGTTATCCGGTTCTGGGGAAAATTCGGTGGCGACTGGTAGCGTAGCAGTGAATTCAAGAGTTGAAACAACGGACATGGCAAGCTCCTTTTTTCGGTGTGAACGACCTCGATTCGGCGGATCACTGACACAATGCGACGTCCGTCCCAAATTCGTCTCAAAAAAAATTGCCTTTCGAAAACTTGTTCGTCCCTGTCGTAACTTTCGACCTTTTCGCAATAGAAAAGGCCGCAGCGTTGCGCGCCGCGGCCAAGTTATTCCATCCGACAAGATGATCAGATGGCCTCCCACAAGACATTCCGCCCTGGTGTCATCCAGTTTCCGTACATATCCGTAAAGTACAGAATGTTGACAGCGGGCCCACGGCTATTCAACTGACTAAGGTCAAGTTGATACAGGAATGCCGCGCCGTAAAGGTCTAGCTGCACCCA
>JAGQOZ010001032.1 GCA_020426955.1 Planctomycetales bacterium | reverse complement strand
ATTTCTGATTCTTGTCCGCGTATTTTTCGTAGTCTTCTGGTTCGTCTTCGTATTCCACTTCTTCGCCTTCCGCTACGGCACCGTTTTCATATTCGTATTCGTATTCATCGGACTCGTATTCTTCGTCTTCCTCGTACTCGTCATATTCGCTTGCGTCGTCAGCAGCACTTTCGGAATCTTCATCTTCTTCGGCTACTTCTTCCTCGGAGTCTTCCCAAGATTGCTCGCCTTCGTCGACTTCATCTTCGTCCTCCTCTTCTTCGTCTGCGGTAGGAAGTGGTGGAGCGGCGAGACGTTTGGGCGCGGGACGAGCGGCCGAGGTGGGTGGCTCTGGTGTTCCGCCCGCTTGCTGAGCTTCCCAGTCGGCTAGACTCATGAGCACTTCTCGAGCTTGCGAACCGGCGTACGTACCCACGATGCCGTCTTCGGCCATGTAGTCAATCAATCGAGCGGCTCGGCCGTAGCCGATTCCCAAGTTTCGCTGCAACAACGACACGCTGCCTCGTCCTTCGCGAATCACAATCTCGACGGCGCTGTCGTACAGCGGATCTTCCTTGCGTTGTTCGCCATTGTTTTCGCCAGGGCGTTCCACTTTCAGCTGCACCAGTTCTTTGACGAAGTTCTGTTCGCCCGTGCTGACAAATTCCACAACCGAATTGATTTCGTCATCGTCCAGATACGTGCCTTGTCCCCGAAGGAGACTGCTGGTGCCGGGCCACAGAAACAGCATGTCACCATTGCCCAACAATTTGTCCGCACCCATTTCATCCAAGACCACTCGGCTGTCTGTACGACTCGCCACTTGGAAGGCGATTCGTGCGGGCA
>JAGQOZ010001031.1 GCA_020426955.1 Planctomycetales bacterium | reverse complement strand
ACACGTCAATCAACGGCGTCAAGCTTAATGATTGCAGCGCCGAGCTTTTCGAGAGTTCAACAGCCATGATTGCGAATGCCTTCGATGTGACGTTACGATTCCAACGGAGCGTTTTGACGTCGCGACTTGCGCGGTGCGGGATCAGCGGATTCGGAATCACCATCGACCGAATCGTCCCACAACGTCTGCGCGCTGACTCGCATCCGTCCTTCGTATCGTTCTACTTGCGGCAATAATTGAAACAGCAACTCTTCAATTCGATGAAACTGCGTCTGGATCTTGCCTTCAAAGTAATGAGCGAAGATGGCGGCGGGTATGGCAATGGTCAATCCAGCCAGCGTGGTGACCAACGCGACGTAAATTCCTTCGGCCAGGAAATCGGCTTTATTCTGCCCCGCCTCTAATTGTGTGGTCAAAAAGAATGCTTGTATCATCCCCCACACCGTTCCAAACAATCCCATTAGCGGTGACACGGCAGCAGCCAGATTCAGCCACCGCACGCCACGATGCAATCGACTCGCTTCTCGTTGGAGCGATTCATTCACCACCGCTTGGATCTCCGATTGCGGACGACCAATTCGCAACAACATGGACTGCACCACCGTGGCCGCTGCGGAAGGATATTGCTGGCAAAGTCGGTAGGTTCGCCGAGGATCCATGGCGCCGGGCACGGCGTTCAAATTAGCAATCCCTTCCAGCAACGCCTTTGGGAGCACTCGATTGGTTCGCAACGCCAAATACCGTTCGACGACGACCACCACCACCAAGATGGACATGACGCCCAGCGGGATCATCAAATAACCGCCCTTGATGATCAGCGAAAGCAGACTCAGCTGAGCGGTTTGATCTGGCGA
>JAGQOZ010001030.1 GCA_020426955.1 Planctomycetales bacterium | reverse complement strand
AATCAAAGCCAATCGCTCGGATGCCGCAACTGCGTCTCCGGCCCTGCACTCGTCAACAACAACCTGAGAAACAACAAGGTCGAAGCGATCTCGAATCGCCCACCATCTGCGCGATTGGATTTGTCGAGCATACACAAGCACGTCCGTCTGATCCCACGCCGCGATGTGGCCGATCACTGTGGTTTCGACGTAGACTGTCGGTTTTGGCATAACCCCTCATGTCCGAACGAAATGCGATCAACGAAGTGCGATCTATGGGTGAACAGGACGTTTACGCATAGATCGCGCGTTGAAGTTTGTTGGTCCGAGCGAGTTGGGCGGGCCGAATTGGCTCAGCGGTGTGCTCGTTAGAAGTCGATTGTCTCGTCTGCCGTTACGAGTGTCAAACCCGGTAGAAACAGTTGCCGTTCGGTCACGAAGTTGCAGGCCGGAATGGGCTTCGGTTCCTTTGTACTTTCGACCAACATTCGCTGGTACTCATCGTAATTTTCGGCACCAATCAATTCGGATCAATACAGCCGATGGTCTTCTGTCGCAGTTGCGCATACCACGCCGGACACGTGTCACTTTCGCGCCAAAAGACCTCTCGCCAACTGGACTTGAGCCGGCTTGGGCCGCGTGCACATCAAGGCATCAGCGCTGGGTGCCGTCTACTGTCGGGTTCCGTAGGAGGTAAATGCGATTTTGGTTGCGATTGCGTTGGATGGCGCCCAACTGAGTGCGTTCGGCAGGTGCCGATGACGGCACGCCGGAGCGTGCCTGCTACTGGGGGGCGAGCCAAAGACATCAACTTCAGGACCGCCTACGCCGAGCCCTCCCGTTCATCCCATTGTTCTGTGGCGCGTTGTCCATCGGGAAAGGGGTCGGTAGTGGATAATTCACCGGTCGGTGTTTCGTA
>JAGQOZ010001029.1 GCA_020426955.1 Planctomycetales bacterium | reverse complement strand
CATGTCGACTTCCAGCACCCAGCGGCTTTGCCCCGGTTGGCCCTCAATGGGCAATTCAAATAGGTCCGGACATTCCCAGTTTGGTTTTTCTTGGGCACCGGCCGGCCCAAATTCGCTGAGCAGATTCCACTGCTTCAAATTGGTCGAACCATAAAACTGCAACTTCTTCTGCACGGCCAGCGAAACCACCATGATCCACTTTTGCGTTGGTTCGTGCCAAAAAACTTTGGGATCGCGGAAGTCGGCTTCATTTAAATCGATCACCGGATTCTGTGCGTACTTGGTCCAAGTGCGTCCTTCGTCCGTGCTGTACGCCAGATCCTGCGTCTGTTTGCCGTAGCCGTGTCCGGTATAAATGGCCACCAACGGAGCTTGACCGTCTTTGCCAAAACCGCTGGTGTTGTGATGATCCACCACACAGCAACCGGAAAAAATCATCACTCCATATTCGTCGTGCAGTGCAATGGGCAAGTGTTCCCAGTGCACTAAGTCTCGGCTGACTGCATGGCCCCAGCTCATGTGTCCCCAGGTATTTCCGTGAGGATTGTGTTGGTAGAACAGATGGTATTCACCTTGAAAGAATACCAGGCCGTTGGGATCATTCATCCAATTCATGGGCGGCGTAAAGTGAAGTTGGGGCCGATAGCGTTCGCGGTAATAATCGGGCGAACGACGATAGTCGGCCAAACGTTGCACGCCTGGACCTGTGCGAACGGTATCGGTCAGCAAGAAATGGTCGGCGTTGATGTGACCAAAGTCGCCGGTCGCGTGGTCGAAGATACGAATCTGGACTTCCTGTTCGGTTAGTTCGCTTACGTCCCAAGAAACCCAATGCAACGGTTCTTGGTTGCGGCCTGTCTGCTGCCGAATCGACTTGCCGTCCAGTAGTAATTCCACGCCCACTTGGCCGGGAATCTGGCCGCCACC
>JAGQOZ010000102.1 GCA_020426955.1 Planctomycetales bacterium | reverse complement strand
ATTTGGAATATTTGGTTCGACTGAAAATTCGCTCGACGTTTGGCGACGCCAACTTGGACAATCGGTTTAACTCCAGCGATTTAGTGCAAGTATTTGAAGCGGGCGAATATGAAGACGGCATCGCAGGAAATTCAACTTGGCAAACGGGCGATTGGAACGGCGACGGTGAATTTGATTCGTCTGACTTGGTCTTTGCGTTGCAATTTGCCGGATATGAAGCCAGCGCCGATCAAGTGCTGGTTTATGCGTTCCGAGGCGACGTGACGACGACGAATTTGGCCGACAATTCGCTTCAGCTGGACGTCCTTCCAAGTCTTCCGGAAGCCGAGTTTGGCTCGCAGAATAATCGCTTTTCCAGCCAGAATATTGCAGTCAGTCCCGAAGGTCAGATTGCAAGATTGGCCCTGCGAACCGACGACGCGTTTCCAGCCGCTGACTTATTTGTCTACAACGCCAGCGGCTCCTTGCTGTCTCGGAGCACGTTCGCGGAATTCGGCACGGTCCAATTCAGTCCTGACGGAACGCTATTTGTCCTCCATCCCCATTCCATTCAACGCTATGCCGTCTCGGGCAGTGGCGAACTAGCATCACTCGGGACGTTTCCCGCTCAGAATTCGAATCTGTGGAATCCGCAAACTGCGTTTGGCTCGGACGGCTATATCTATTTGGCCAACTTCTATTCGAATTCGACGGGCGAACGCCGGTTGACTCGCTACGACGCCCAGACTGGGCAACTAGATCCAAACTTCATGGTTCCGATCTGGTTGGACAAGATGAAATTCGCGTCGAATGGGCTGCTGTATACAGCGTTTTCCAACACGCAACAGGTAGTGGACACGTCAACTGGTTCCGTTTCGTCGCTGGGCCCCTTTACAAGTGACAGCATTTCGTCATTCGAACTTGGCCGCGACGACGAAGTGCTGGTGCTGAGCTACTGGTTTGACGATGCGTCAGGACAGTATCGTTCGGCCGTCGATCGCTATTCGATCAGTACGAACGAACACTTAGGCCGCATGATGACACTCGACGGGATTCAGGGTGATATCGAATATTGGCCGGGTTAGTGGCCAAATTCGTTAATCAATGCGGACAAGGCAGTTCGGCTACATTTGCGATCACCACGGATGTGATTCCTTGGTGCAGTACGAACCAATATTGGACGTGGATGTATTCGTTGGCCAGAAAACTCAGGCATCCGCCCCGCCGCTGGTGCAAGCGGTTGGTTCGGCAAATTTCTCCAACGGCGTGCCGCAGGGAAATTTTACCACGCTAAACCAATAGCCTCCCAGAGACTTCAGTACATGACGGAATTGGAGCAAGTCAACCGGTTTGGTGACATAGCTGCTGGCGTGTCGTTCGTAACTTTCCACGATATCACTGTTTTGATCCGACGTGGTAAGCACGATAACAGGTATGGTACACAGGTTCTTGTCCGCCTTGATTTCTCGTAGAACTTCGCGTCCATCTTTTCGCGGCATGTTCAGGTCAAGAAAGATCAAGTCAGGACGAACCGCATCTTCAAAGGGAGCCTGCTGGCGCAGGTATTGCATGGCTTCCACGCCATCCTGGACTCGGCTAATCCGGTTGGCAATGTGATCACGTTCCATGTGTATTTTCATGAGAAAAACGTCATCATCGTCGTCATCAACTAACAGTATCTCAATGGGCCGGCCAAAATCAGTAGCGGTCATACACATTCTTTCCGTGGTATCGCGAAGGGTATTTCAAATTCAAAAGTGGAACCTTCGCCGGGCGTTGATTCAACGCGAATACAACCTCCAAATCGTGTGACGATTCTCTGACATAGCGCCAAGCCAATTCCAGTTCCTTCGTATTCACGGCGATTATGTAAACGCTGAAAGATGCGAAAGATGCGTTCAAAGTATTCTTTCTCGATCCCAATTCCGTTGTCCGTAATCCGAAAGACAGCCATGTCATCACGCTGCGAACAGTCGACGTGAATCTGAGGCGTTCGCTGGCCTCGAAACTTAATCGCATTGCCAAGCAGGTTTTGAAAAAGCATGACTAATTGCGATTCGTCCGCCAAAACGTCCAGCATTTCACCGAATGAAATCTGTGTATTCGTCTCGTCGATCACCAACTCCAAATTCCCGATGGCACACTCCAGTGCGTCGGCCGAGGAGGTCGTTTGGATTTTTCTACCTTGAGTATTAATGCGAGAATAGGTCAGCAGGTCGGTTGTGAGTCGCTTCAATCGATCCGCACCGTTGATCACGATGTCCAAATAGTTGCGTCCCACATCGTCTAGCGATTCGTGGTAGTCTTCTTGTAGCAGCTGCGCGTAGGATGCAATCTTTCGCAGCGGTTCTTGCAAGTCGTGTGAAGCGATGTAAGCGAACTGCTCCAGTTCGGCATTGCTTTGTAACAGCTTTTCGTTGGCTGTCTTCAGATTCGCTTCAGCCTGTTTGCTAAGTGTAATATCAGCTATCGCGCTCAGCGCGTAGACCTTGCCGCCCAGCTCTAAAGGAGTCAATCCCACGTCAACCGGAAATTCGCTGCCGTCTTTCCGAACACCAAACAGTTCGCGGCCGACGCCCATAGTTCGGCTGGTTGGCCTGTCAAAAAAGCTGCTTCGCAACACAGAGTGCTGCGAACCAAATCGATTTGGCAACAGCACTTCAAGCTGTTTCCCCATCAATTCACTCCGGTCCCAGCCAAACATCTCCAAAGCAACTCGGTTAACAACCACAATCGCTCCGCTTTCGTCAATCATGACCTGGCCGACAGGCGAAGATTCGATAATCGCCTCGGTCAATTCCAACGCATTTTCGAGTTCCAGAATGCGGGCTGACAGGGTTAGTGTCGATGTTGCGTTCAAATCAGATGTAGTCTCGCCAATGACAGTCGTTGCGGACATTTCAAACTCTCTTAATCGTGATTTTTGCCAATAAGCGGAGACAACACAGCTTTGAGTTGTGGCCAGGGAACGGGCTTGGTCAAGAAGTGAGCCGCGCCCAGACTTAACATATGCCGTTCCAATTTGGAATCTCGACATCCTGTCATCACCACCACTGGAATCTGCTGCGTATCACGCGTTTCCTTCAGACGTCGCAAGACGTAGTCGCCATTCCCGTCGGGCAGTTCGTAGTCAAGAATGATGGCGCGAGGCATTTCCATAAACGCCCGGCGATATCCTTCGCGTCCAGCTGCCGCTCGAATCACTTCTGCGTTCAATTCCTTCAAACGCATTTGCAGCGAGCACGCTACATCGTCGTCGTCTTCGACCAGCAAGACCCAAGGGTTCGTCACCGGCGAATGGAAAAAATCGGCTTCAGATTCGGTTGTACTAAGCAATTCGAACACCCTATCTACGAGGTCATTAGTTGCAAACACGACAATTTCTCCAAAATGATGAGATCGACTGGTCGAAATAGCTCTGTCAAATACATACGCCCATGCGTACGTTTCATTCCAACGGCAATCCACGGGTGTGGACTCAGCAACTGCATTCGGCCATTTCCCGGTTGGTTACTAGTTTGACAATGGAGGCGAGTTGTTTTCCGTTATATGGTTTTGGCACGAAGTAGCTGGCGCCAGCATCCAACGCTCGCTGTTCGTCTCGTAAATCTGCGGAAAGCATGATCACCGGAATATCGGACGTGCTGGGCTGCCGGCGAATTTCGTTCAACGCTTCCATACCTCCCATGTTAGGCATGCGCACGTCTAAGAGAATCGCGCTGGGTCGTCGTGTTGCGGCAAATTTGGCACAATCACGACCATCGTTTCGACAGCACACGTCGAACCCCGACATCTCTAACCATACGGTAACGCCTTCGCGTATATCCGCTTCGTCTTCAACAACTAGCACCATGGCTTTCTTCTTCATCTTCACTCTACGGCTCCCACCAATTCAGTTCTAGATCGTGCGCAACGCTGCAGCGCAAAATCGAATGCTTCAATGATTTCTTCGTGTGACTGAGTATCGTCCGAGCGAAACACAGCTGATACAAAGTAGTCTGGAAGCGGCCCCAACGGCCGATTTCGATTAGCTTCGGTAAATTTCTTGGACAAACGTTCTTCCCAGCGTTGAAATTCGCTTTTGGGAATATCCAACGCAAACAGCCAGGCGCCTGGCACCGGTTGCAGCAATAGATCGTCGCGACGCAACATACAGCTAAGGAAGAAGTCAAATTCTTCAATCTCCTTGGCGGTACACTCCGCAATTTCGATACGTATAAAATGAACGCACTCGAACGTCTTAGGCAAATAGTGCAGCCAGCGGCGAAATACTTCGTGATATTCTTGGCAAGGCACCGAAAACGAGAACGTGCTTCCCTTTCCAACCTCGCTTTCAACGGCCAACTCACCCAGATTCAAGCGAGACAACTGCTGCGCGATATTAAGTCCCAACCCAAAGCCTTTGGTCGAATCAATGCTGGACCGTTCCAGTTGCTGAAAACGTTCAAAGATTCGATTCAGCGAGGCAACGTCCATGCCGTCCCCCGTATCGGTTATGCCAACCGTAATTCCATGTTCCACCGGATCGTGTGTTGCCCACAAACAAACGTCACCACCCTCTGGCGTGAACTTAATGGCGTTCACACACAAGTTGGTAATGACGCGAGAAAGCTTTTCTGCGTCGCAAAACGCTTTGGGCAATGACGAAGGAATGTCGATGCGGAAGTCGATTTTTCGCGTGGATGAACGCTGTTCCAACATAGGCAGGATGCCGTCAACCACTTCGGCCACACTGGTCGCTCGCCGCCAGGCTCCCAGCAGCCCAGCGCCAAGTTTGCTAACGTCCAGCAAATCGTCGACCATGATCGCCAAGTCATCCGTTCGAATATTGATTCGATCTAACAGTGACTTCTGCTTTTCATTCACGGGTCCCAAAATCTCTTCGGACAGAATTCCGACAAAGTCTTTGATGACCGTCAGTGGCGTGCGCAGATCATGAGAAACGTTGTCGACCAGCTCTTGCGCAGTGCGGTAAAGAGAATTCAGTTTTTCGTTTTTTCGACGCAGTAGAAGGGCCTGATCTTGCAACAAGTTTTCTCGTTTTTCCAGCTCGCCCACCAGATCCGCAATTTCATTTACGGCTCGTTGACGGTGTACCGCATGCACAATAATCCGACTAACACTACGGCAGCTCAATTCCGCCTTGACTATGTAATCCTGCGCTCCGACGGAGAGGATATTGCGAGCAACATCGGGGTCGTCGACGCCGGTAATTGCAATAATGGGAATTGTATTACATTCGCATTTCAGGCGTTTAATCGTATCGTGACCATTGCTGTCAGGCACGTTCAAATCGGCCAAGACGGCATCATATTGTTTGACTTGCAATGCCTGCAGCGCGTCTTGCATTGCCGGAACATGATCAACAACAAAATGCTGCTCGGTACGACGCAAGTGCTTTACGAAAAGTTCGTAGTCGTCTAGATCATCTTCCAGTAGTAGAATTCGAATTGCACCATGATCGCTCATTGGTACCCCCAACGATTCTATGTGCTTTTGTCGAGTTGAACGTGCTGTTGAATTTCGTCCAATAGCCGTTCGAACACAACTGGTTTCTGTAGGTAAGCGGCGGCACCGCAACGCTTGGCTTGATTCCGAATCCTTGGGTCTCGCATGCCTGTCATCACAATGACCGGAAGTGACCGCGTGGAATCTTGGTTTTCCAGGCAACGCATCAGGTATTCCCCTGAACCGTTGGGCATGGCCATGTCGGCAATAATCAAACTCGGTTGTTTCTCAATCGCTAAATTCACTCCCTGCATCCCGTGATAGGCATGCAGGATTTCCACATCAAACTCTTTCAACCGGATTTCAATCCCGGATTGAATGTCGGCATCGTCGTCAACAACCAGGATCTTTGGCCTTGCTGATTTTGTATAGCTAGTTCCGCTGCGTTCTGCGCAATAACAATCACTAGTATTCGTCATTAGTTCGAACCTTCCACTTCAGAATGGAAACCGTTGCTGTTCCCAAAAACCGCTACATCAAAGATGAAAAACGAAGAATCAGTTTTCAAAGCAGCGTCTGGCTGCGGGTGCAATCGCCTTCGTAGGAGTAGCGTTCTGAGGTTCTACAAACTTGTCAACTCAAGATGAAGCACCGCCATTTTGTGGATGGCAGGGCTTTCTAGAAGGATAACACGTGGCACCCGGCTCGCTGGAACGCAAGTAAAAATAGTCCGTATGGTTTTCCGACAAACATGGTCCCTATATTGCGCTTTCGCGGCAACTTGAAAAGTCGGCACAGGCACTGCGACCCCGGCAGCAATTGCAAGACACGGAAACCCGAACCCAGCTGGCGTTTTCCGTCATGCGAATCTATTTCTGCAGGTTTTCCAGGCCACCGGCATCGAACAATTCGGGAACGGTATGCGAAAGCTGCACGACCGATTCGCTGGCGGCCGGATCCACCGTCAAAGCCAATTTCCAGCGAACACTACCAGTTCGGCAAAGGCCTTCGCTTCCATCTTGGCAGTAGAAATAGTTCATCATGAGCTGGATGGTTTCCGCACCGTTCGTGCGAGCTGGCACTTCCAACGCAAACGTGTCACTGGCGGTTTCCTTCTTACGAATCGTCTTGGTCAGCGCCGCCGGAAAGAGCGATTGGTTCGAACCAGCCGACACCAAATACCGCACCGGCGCCAGCGAATTCATCTTGTACCCATCTGGCAACTTCAGCGTTACTTGAAAGCGAATCTTGTTGTCCGCCGCCGCCACCGTTTGCGCCGCAGCATCTTCGACAACCGCGTCCGCAAAATATTCTTCGGGCGAATGGTCCGGAGTCGCGGGAGGTTTTAGACCTTGGATTGATAGCGTCGAAACTCTGTTGCCGTTGTTCAATTCGATGATTCGAATGGCGTGATTATTTGTGTCCGCCACATACAGTTTGCCCGCCGCAATGGAAAGTCCGCCCGGTTCGTCAAACTGAGCGGGACTGTCTGACTTTCCCGGTTCGCCAGTGCCCACCAACGAGCTGGTGTCGCCGGTTTCCGCATTCACCACGCGGATTTTGTTGTTGTACGTATCGGCCACGTAGATCTTTCCATCCAGATACGCCACGCCCAGCGGATGCTGAAGACGAGCGTTCGTGGCGGAACCATCTTGATCGCCGAACGTAAACAGCCGAGCTTGCGGCAGATGCGAAGTGCCGACGACAGTTCGAACCTCTTGCCGAGGATTCAAGGGCACGGCGCGAATGGAACTCCCTTCACTATCTGCCACATACAACCACTGACCATCGGATGTCAGTCCGCTAGGCTGAGCAAACGAACTGGCGTCTTCTGCATACGGTGCCGATGGCATCAACGGCCCATCCACAATGTCCTCGCGACCATTTCCCGCATACGGGCCAATCAGTTTGCTATCCAGTTTCATGGACCAAATCTGATGTGGACCAGCCATGGCTATGAACAGCGTCTCGTCGTGAATCCACAAATCCCACGGACTGCCGAGCGGCGTTGTTCGAATATTGCCGTTCCAAACTCTTTTCCGCGTCACGCGACCTCGGCGAGGATCATAGCCGGGCCAAGGATTCCGAGTTTGTTGGCCGGTCCCCGCTACTGTGCTGACTCGTTGGTTCGCTATATCTGCCTTACGAATCGAATGCCCTTCCGTATCAGCAATAAAAAGTTCGCCGTTGTGATAGACCATGCCTTGCGGATGCTTGAACGATGCTTGGTCGAAGCCGCCGTTTTGATCGCCGTATTGTCCGCTGCCAATGATATCGATCAGTTTGCCGTTCATGTCGCTGACGACAATGCGGTTGTGATTGCTGTCGGCAATGAACAGCCGATCGATTTCTGGTACTGCCAAGACTTTGCCGGGAAAGCTCAGCGGCGTCGGCTCTTGGCTATCCATTAACAATTCGAAACGAATCGGAGTGGTATCGATCAGCTTGCGAGCTCGATAGTGAGCCAACGCCTTTTGCATCAGCGCGTCGATCTCTTCGAATTGAAATTCACCACCGCGCATGTAAACCGCGTTACCTTCCGGATCAATCAGCAAGATAGTCGGCCAGCTACTTACTCGAAACGAATTCCACAACAAATATCGATGATCGTTGATCACGGGGTGCTCAATTCGATAACGCAAAATCGCTTCACGAATATTCTGATCATCTTTTTCGTTTTCAAACTTGGCCGTGTGCACACCAATCACGACCAATTCGTTGGGATATTTTTCTTCCAGCTTTTTCAGCTCTGGCAAAATGTGCATGCAGTTGATACAGCAATACGTCCAAAAATCCAGCAGCACAAATTTGCCTCGCAGATCCTTCAGCTTGATAGGACCGCTGGTATTGATCCACGTCACGTTGGGCGGAAATTCGCCCAGCGGAATCTGAGTTTGAAAGGGACTGGGCGGAATTCGTTGGGCCATAGCAAGCTTGGCGGAATGACTCATGATGGTCAGAGCCATCAATACCACCGTTAGGCGGCGAACAAGAGACGCAGAATTCATCCGAGTACCTTTCTGGAAAAAGGAACGATCGTCGCGAAGGACGCTGTTTACAGATGTGTCACTTCGCTGCGGAAGGATAGTCGTAGCTTAGGGCCATCGCTTACATAGCATTTTAGCGGAATTGCCCTGCGAATCCACTCGGCGAATCCACACGCTCGATCTCACGCGGTTCGCCCCTTCGAATGCAAACGCAATCGCGTTATCATTTGAGGCTGCATGCCAGAGACGACATTCGAAGCCCTTGAAAATGGCTTCGCTTGATTTCCTCGCAAAAACTCGAGACCGCCATTATGAACTCTAAGTTTTCTTCCGATTCGCTAGATCGAATGCGCCTCTGCGGCGTCATTGCCGTGCTGGTGATTGACGATGCCAAACATGCCGTGCCAGTGGCCCGCGCGCTATTGGCCGGTGGCATCGACATCATGGAACTCACGTTGCGAACGCCAGCCGCAATCGATTCACTAACGGAAATCCGCCAGCACGTTCCAGAAATGATGGCGGGCATCGGCACCATCTTAACAATCGATCAACTTCATTCGGTCAAAGAAACGAACGCCCACTTTGGTGTCGCACCAGGACTGAATCCCAAGATTGTGGCCGAAGCAGATCGAATTGGATTGCCGTTCGCCCCCGGCATCGTCACTCCGTCCGACGTGGAAGCAGCCATTGAACTCGGTTGTCAACAACTAAAATTCTTCCCGGCAGAACCCAGCGGCGGCTTGAAGTATTTGAAAAGCTTGGCGGCACCTTACGCGCATCTCGGACTACAGTACGTGCCGTTGGGCGGAGTCACAACTGAAAATTTAGCAACCTATCTGGCCGAACCGATGGTCTTGGCGGTGGGCGGATCTTGGCTGGCACCGCGAGATTTAATCGCGGCCGAGGATTGGCTGGAAATTACTAAACGTGCGACCGAAGCAACGACCATTGCTAGACAAACTCGAGGAACCGTGTGATGCGAATTGTAACTTTTGGCGAAATCATGATGCGTCTGGCTGCTCCCGGTTTTCAGCGGTTTCGGCAATGCCTGCCAGGCAGTTTGGACGTCACGTTCGCCGGCGCCGAAGCCAACGTAGCGGCTTCGCTGGCAATGCTGGGTGCCGAAGCCAGTTTTGTGTCGGCCATTCCGGATCATTCGATTGCGGACGCGTGCATCGGTTCGCTCCGCAACGTCGGGGTCGACACCCAAAGGATTTTGCGCCGACCTGGCCGCTTGGGAATTTATTTCTTGGAAACCGGCGCCAATCAACGACCCAGCCAAGTGGTTTATGACCGAGATCATTCGGCCGTCGGTTTGACCAGCGGCAGCGAATACCCGTGGAATGAAATTCTGGCCGGTGCCGATTGGTTTCACGTCACCGGGATCACTCCGGCCATTTCGCAAACAGCGGCCGAAGCAACGTTGACCGCGGTACAGGCAGCACAAGCAGCGGGCGTACGAGTCTCGTGTGATTTGAACTTTCGCAAAAAGTTGTGGCGTTGGGACAAGTCCGTGTCACCGCAGCAGCTGGCGGAACGAACCATGCGACAAGTCTTGCCACATGTGGATGTGGTCATTGCCAACGAAGAAGACTGTCATGATGTTTTGCAGATTCAAGCAGCCGACACTGACGTCCACGCAGGCAAACTGAATGTCCAACGATATCCCGACGTGGCGGCGCAGTTGGTGCAGCAGTTTCCCAACGTGTCCAAAGTGGCGATTACGTTACGCGAAAGTTATTCCGCGTCGCACAACAATTGGGGTGCGATGTTATACTCCGCCGCCGATCAACAAGCTCACTTCGCGCCGCTGACGAACGGCGAATACCAACCGTACGAAATCAAATCGATTGTGGATCGAGTAGGTGGTGGTGATTCATTTGGCGCGGGGTTGATTTTCGCCATGCTGTCGGAACAACATTCGTCAGATCAAGACGCCATTCGCTTTGCCACTGCTGCGTCCTGTTTGGCACATTCCATCTCCGGCGACTTCAACTTTTCCAAACGTAGCGAAGTAGAAGCACTCATGGGTGGATCGGCGTCAGGACGAGTCGTCCGATAACGATCAGACTCAGCCGGGCAATTCGGAAATGCGTTAATCGTCGTATCCAGCGTCGGACCAACCACGAGGCAAAAGCCGTTGGCCGTCCGGCCCCGTCAAACCGTGGGAAAACAGTTTCCAGTGAAGATCGGACTCCTGCCATATGGCGAAGGCATCTTCGGATAGTTGGCAATCGAAGAATGCAAAATCAGCCTTCGTTTGTGCTATCAGTTTGGCAAACTCTGAACCGATGCGCCTTTGACAAACGGTGAACCGAGTGGTCGGGTGACGCTGATGGAGTTGGCGAATCATGTTTTCCGTTAGCAAAGAAGCATCCAAATCCAGGTACAAATTTGTCCGATTCAGCAGTGGCACGACATTGTCATCGGTTAGTTTAGCGCCATTTAAGTACACCGCCTGGAGTGCCGGTATCGAGGCAATGGCGGCTACTTGATCGGTCGAAAGCTGATTCGATTTCAAGAACAACATGTCGAGTTTCGCGAGGTTTGCCAGGGGCGCCAAATCGACATCCTGGCTGTCGAGTGTCGCGTCGATTCGTTCCAGCGAAGCTATCTTACTGATCTGAAGAACTCCGGCACTGTCCAAGGTAAAATTGTCAAGTTGAAGACTAATCAGTGGCAGCCTTGTCAAGTGCGACAGCCCATTTGACGTAATTCGGGGACATTGTTCAATATGCAACCATTCTAACCATTTCAAGTTCTGCAGTGACGCAAATTCGGCATCGGAAGCTTGCGTCTCGCCAATCGTAAGCACCGTTAGGTTCGTGTGCCGACTCAGAGATTGAAATGCATTGGCATCTAACGAATAGATTTCCAGGGTCTGCAGTTGGTTCGCCGGAAGGGAATCCAGCATCGACGAGCTGACTGCTGCGGTCAGTCTTGCCGTATCGAGCGAACGAAACCATCCCAAATACGGCAACTGTTCCGCAGGAATAGTTTCAGGAAACTGGACCACGTCCGTCACCTCATCGGCCCACGGCAACAGGTTCCGCAGTTGCGTTGACTCCGAAGCCCTAAGCCAGCTAACGCTGTGCGGTCCTTTCCACAGCCATTGCCGCGAAACGGGACGATCTTGAAACGCGACACCCGATTGCCGAAGCTGGCGGTATCGCACTTGCAAGTCTCGCTGAATCCCAATAATAGTTCCAGCCGCAAACAGCAGTGCGAAGAACCACAGCGTGATGAATTTTCGCACCCAATTGCCCCGAATTTGATCCTCTCGTTCGCACTTCCTGACAAAGCTCCGCACAAACCGAACAACCACCAACGCAAACAAAAACGCCAGAACGACACCAGTCACGGACAGTATGAAAGACAGTCGTGAAGGCGAGGTTCGCGAGTAATACCAGCGACCAGCGACGTTACCGGCAATCGCGCCGACCAACAACGCCGGGACAGAATGCGTGCACAAGAACTGCACTGCAACGAGTTCTCTGCCCCGTAACATCAACTGCAGCGTGGCCGCAACGCCACCGGCAATCGCTCCAACATAACCGACTAACGGCAATGCGGCTGCCGCACCAAACGCCACTCCAAAAAGCCAAGCAACAGCCGGCGAGTAATAACGACCGCTGAACCAAGTAACGACATAAGCGGAGATGAACGACACCACCGAGAAGACAACATAGTGCACCCAGCTGGCATCATAGAAATACCAACTCGTCAGCCCGCTCACTTCGCAATGGTACGTATACGCTCGCAACACCAGCACAACCGCCACCGCGGCGATCAGGCGTCGAGTAGACCAATGGGAACTGCGTTTCGGCTTCTTCGTAACCGCATCGGCAGCGGCTTGATCGGTCAAAGGCAGTTCCATGGTCGAATTCCCTGTCTCTTGGTGTTCGGATTCTTGGCCGAGTGACATTCGGCCGAATTCGCCACCATGCACCCAGGTAAATACCCATCGCAATTTACGGCGTGCCCGTTTCGGATGGCGTATACAGCCTGGCTTCACCAACGCGAATCTGTTCGGATTCGATTTCAAATTCAATTCGATCCGCTTTAATCTTGGTCTGATTGTAGGCGAAATCGACGTTCCCCGAAAAGTAAGCTCGCACTCCGTCCATACGAATTTCGTCGGCCGAAGCCACCAATTCATCTGACCGCACCTGGGCGTTTCCCGCAAACTTCCAGTCCATCATTGCTTCTTCCGCGTCGCGATAAAGGAACCGAATCGTGCCATGATCTGCTTGGATCCCAAATTCTTCCGGATCTTTCCCAGACGAAACCTTTAGATGCGTTCCGGAAAACTTGACCGTATCGTTCGCAATTGTGAAATCAATCTTGCCGGACACCTCGACACACTCGATCCCATTCACCGCCTGCAATGCCTGGATCAACGGTCCGTAATCTCGATCGGCTTCGCCGTCAGCGGAAATCACCAGGTCTGGTTGAGCCGATTGCGGCGAATTGTCTTCGGCTGAATCGTGAGGTGCTGCACGATACTGTTGCACCACTGCCAGGCCCTGGCGCCAATAGCGAACCGCCACCTGCACGCAGCCGTCCAAACAGCGATATTCGTCCACGCCGGCTTGATCGAGTTGTTCACAGATCGCTTCCAACTGCTCTGGTTCGGCAGGCCCAGAAACGGTCACGAACGCGGGTTGCGAAGGTGCATTCGCGGCGTTGGCTGCTTCCTTATCCGCGGCCGGAACAGGACGAATGTGTTCGAATTGCAAAATCAGCATCGTCACCATTTGACGTCCCTTGATAATCTTCCCACGCTTTTCAACTCGATCGGCTTCTCGAGTTTGAATGCCGGCGATCAGCAACGTGGAATCAATAGGCAGTTCAAAATCGGTCAGTGTCATTGTCTGGCTGGCAACTTGCGGTACTTGCAATGTGACTCCACTGTCTTCGGACGACGACGTGTGTTTGAAACTGATTTCATCCACCGATGTGATCTTGTCGTATCGCACACTGCAATCGAGTCGCACGTGTGACGCCGTTTCGTTCAAAATCGGACGAACGTCCAGCTTCAGCCCTTCCGGGATGACTTGAATCACCGGCTGCAACGCGACTTCGCTCACGCTGACAACAAACGGACGCTCTACGGTGTCTTGGATTGTGGCGTCTTGCGCATTAAATACTGTAACTTTGGGTGCCATCAACATATTCGTCGAACTGTCATTCAGTAGTTCCGTCATGAGCGGCCTTGCCCGAGAATGCTCGAGCGTACTCACCAGCGTTGGCACAGCAACGTGTCCTTCGAGTATGAAATTGCCGGAAATCGCAGCATCTCTATTGGCTCTCGCGCCCGTCATACGGTCTTGCATGATGGACCACTTGACGTCCAGCTTCTGCAAATTTTCCGCAGGAATGCTGACAATGCGAGTGGTCACGGAAATTTGCCGAGTGCCATGTTGAGCAATGCGATCGACCAAGTCGCGAACCAACGTTTCTTCGCTGCGATCACATAACGCGATCAATCGGTTTTCGTCGAACAACACGGATGGATGTTCGCCACCCAACACAAACGTTTTGCCGGTTAACGAATCTGCATCGTTTGAATTTACCGTCGCAATGCTAACCTCCATTTCAGGCCACTTTTTTGACCGGTTCGGTCCGGCGAACGGCAACATCGCTCGCAAAATCACTTTCGCTTGCTCTGCGTCCACTTGTTCGTCGCGTTGAATCATCTGCAGCGCGGCAGTCGCGTCCATTTGCACAATCGTCACGTCATTCGGTT
>JAGQOZ010001028.1 GCA_020426955.1 Planctomycetales bacterium | reverse complement strand
TGCCACGAACTGCACGCATGCCGCCGCCACCACCGACCGCCGCCAGAGTGGTATTCTGGCATCGATCCGTGACGGTGGTACAAAGATCGCGGAAAAAAACACGGCAACGGGAAGCATTACGAGTCCTAGGACAAGCAGTTTCATGGTAGCCCTCTGTGCAAGAATAATGACGACTTTTACGCGAATCATAATACCCGAATTACATGTCGTCAATCGTAGTTCATGAAATTCATGGCAATCATTCGTAATTTCGATTCGAAATTGACGACAGCCGATTCGGGAATGCGGATTCGGCGAATGTGATATACTCCGAATAGTATTTTGGGACGACCGACCGCAAAGGATGCAAAGATTTCGGTTGTCAATCCTTGAGGACATAGGTAGTCGAAATGGCAAAGCAGAAGGCGGTCCCCAAAGCAGGACATGCTTCGACGTCGGAACCGGAAGATGGCCCCAAGTGGACGTTTTTTACAAATCACGCCCATGTTCTGATTCTGCTATATCAGGATGCGGAACTGGTTTTGCGTGAAATTGCGATACGCGTCGGAATTACCGAACGAGCGGTGCAGCGGATTGTCCAGGACTTGGAAGATGGAGGATTTATTGAACGTGAACGAGTGGGCAGGCGAAACCACTATCGTGTGATCCGAGATCGCTTTCTGCGACATCCCATCGAATCTCATTGCAAGATTGATCAGTTAATTGACCTGATCATTAAGTCCGCCTAACGACAAACTCGTCCCGTTACGACTTTATCGATTTTTTAATCTCTTTTAGCGTCTGGGCTTCGTCCATTTCCTTGTAGAAGGGATCTAACGGAAAGCAGCCCGAAACGATGCCGTTGCGAGGTGCCGTGGTGCAATCACTAAACGTACGGCAGATTCGTTTACGTTGCATCGAACCGGTCGACAGCGTATCGGCCGGAAGTTCCGGATAG
>JAGQOZ010001027.1 GCA_020426955.1 Planctomycetales bacterium | reverse complement strand
CGCGTCAGATCGGCGGAATCAAAGTAACCGTCCAGATTTGCGTCGCCAAACCAGGTTTGCTTCACGTCGTGCACCCAGGTCGTTCGATCTTGTTGATCAACTTGACCATCCAAATTCAAATCGTAAATCTCTTTTTGACTGCCAATGCGCAGCGCCGTTGTCAGCAAGTCCATGTCAGCAATGTCGGCAAATCCACTGGCGTTGATGTCTCCGGCTCGAAGAAAAACCCAATCATCCGTATGAAACCCAAACGCCGAATCGTTGTGTGACTTTGACACACGCACTCGATAAATTGGCTTGTCGGAGCGAATTCCTGCAAAGCCAAATTCCGAATCACCTCCATAAAGACCGGCAGTGCCATCCGTGTAGATTGCCGTTCCCAACGACACCGATCGCTGATCAAACGCCTCTACCATGAAGTCAAATCCCCACAGACCAATCAACGATATCGGAGGATCAAATGTCGCATTAATCGAAGACGAAGGTTGATCACCCGCAGTCAAGTTGTTTGGCGGACTGCGAATTTCGACTTCGCGAGTAATCCGATCGTCATCGTCAAATCCGATTCCTAAAGACTGAAATCGGTTTTCTACACGAGCTCCATTCGCCAAGGCTCGTCCGTCAGCGTCCCGCGTGAAATCAAGCAAAACTACGTTCTCGGGAAGATTGACCGGTTGAATAGATTGAGCCACGCTAAATGAAACGCTGCCAAGCATTACCAAACAGATCAATGAACACTTCATCTGAAAACCCTCGCCGAAAATCACTCAGAAACCGAGATGCAATTATAGTCATTTCAGGCGTTGAGCGGCGATTCATTTCCCATTTTTGACGCGTCGACCGTAAACAAAAACGGCTCGGCATGATTCTGCCGAGCCGTCAATTGAATTGAACTTTTTTCTTAGGCGAACGGTCTGCCTTCCTGCGAAAGCAAACCCAGTTTCGCCAAGTAAATCGAG
>JAGQOZ010001026.1 GCA_020426955.1 Planctomycetales bacterium | reverse complement strand
TGCCCCACCGCGACTTCGGCATTCAGTGAATTACGGTCTCGGCTTCGCACGGCATCAATGAAGTTCTGTTGATGGATACCCATGCCGCTGGTACCGGAAAACTCTTTGACTTTCTTGCCGTCGGCATCAAACGCCACCGCGCGACCTCGTTGACCCTCCAGTCGACCACCTTCACAGTAAGCAATGTAACCACTGCCAGGGCCAGGATGCGGCGCGCCACCTCGTTGGCCCGGTCCGGCGGTCAGGTTGCTCAGGCCAATCACCGTCGGGATGGAACCAGTGTCGAAGTAGACGAAATGCACGTTGGGTGTTTCACCAGCGTCATTCCAAGCCACTCGACCACCGCCGCCGCAAATGCGAGAAGGAAGCGTTACCTTGTCTTGGAAGACATTATTGCGCAGGTCATCCAAGACGTGGACGCCCCAGTTGCCCATTTCGCCCGATCCGGTGTTCCAGTCCCAATGCCAATCGTAATGCAATTTGTCTCGGAACAGAGGTTCGTCCTGAGCTGGCCCGAGCCACAGGTCGTAGTTGACGTTCTTTTCAATTTCCAAAGGCGTATCGCGTTTTCCAATGGTTGCTCGGACGCCATATCGGTTGACTCGAGCTGACTTGATTTCGCCCAAAGCTTTTTCGCCGTGCAAGAACGCTTTGATCTGTGCTTGCATGGGGTCCGAACGCTGTTGCGTACCAATTTGGCAGATGCGATCGTACTTTCGCGCCGCCGCCACGGTTTGTCGACCTTCCCACTGCGTGTGCGAAAGAGGCTTTTCCACGTAGACGTCTTTGCCCGCTTCCATGGCCCAGATGGCAGCCAAGCAATGCCAATGATTACAAGTGGCCACAACTACGGCATCCACCGCGTCATCTTTCAGTAGTTCTCGCAGATCGGCATAGCCGTTGGCCTGCGGAAACAGTTCCTTCGCTGCGCCAACTCGATTTTCATCCGGATCGCACAGCGCG
>JAGQOZ010001025.1 GCA_020426955.1 Planctomycetales bacterium | reverse complement strand
AATCATGCGCACAATCTCGGCAAGGCTTTGTCCTTCCACTAGCGACATCGCAAAGTAGTGAATTCCTCGCTCGCAACCGACAGAATGGACGCCAACGATATTGGGGTGGTCTAACATTGCCGCAGCGCGAGCTTCCGTGCGGAATCGTTCTAAACGTTTTTCGTCTAACATCGCAGCGAATCGCAAGACCTTTATCGCGACGCGGCGGCCAAGCGACATCTGCTCGGCTTCATAGACAATGCCCATTCCACCACGGCCCAACTCCCGAATGATGCGATAGTCACCCAGTGGTCTCGATTCCTTACTGAACAACGAGTCGCTCTGCAGATCACTGCGACCGAGCTGAGTCAATGCGAGAAGCCCAGGAAATGCGCGACGCAACCGTTCCTCGTACTGCGGAAAACGTTTGCACCATGTGTCGATCAGGATTTCGTCTCCGCGATCTAAGCTTTCAGTCAGCTGACGCAAGACGTCTTCAAATTCTGTTTCGCCGTTCGCATCTGCTGCTGAATAAGTATTGAATTCCTCCATTACTGAGCATCCTTTTTCAGAATCAGTCCGATTCGTTCGATCGCTCGGCTATGTCGGCGCCAAACCGTTCGTTCCGTCGTACCGAGGACTTCAGCAATCTCCTGGGCCGTGAGTTCTTCTAAGTACTTGAGTACGAGAATCTCGCGTTCCGATTCTGGAAGTTCCTGCAATGCGTTCTTCACTTCTTGCAACAGTTCTTGTTGCTCCATGTAACCGCTGGGACTTGTGCCGGAATGTATCAATCGCCCAGCCAATTCGACCTTGGATTCGTCGGGCAACCAAGCCGGCCGTGTGACTTCGCGTTTGATACTTCGTTTTGCTGCTAAAACGTGCCGACGATGGAGTTGAATCAGTCGGCGAATCGCTAATTCACGTAGCCAGGGGTAAAAGCATATTCGCCGATGGGTCAAGTATTCAGGTAGCAACCTGGTTGCTTC
>JAGQOZ010001024.1 GCA_020426955.1 Planctomycetales bacterium | reverse complement strand
TGAACTTTGCCGAACCTTCGTAACGGCATGCTGCGGTACGCGAGCACGCTCGATCACATTGAAGATCACGCTCGTCACGGTTACGATTGACGCTGCGTGTCGGCGTGGGCTGCTGAGCTGTGCCGACGGAACGCTGTTGGCGAAGCAAGCCTCATTCGTCACAACCATCGCCATCTGAATCGTTCGCGGCGAATCCATATTCGTCACGATCGTCCAAAGGAAAATCATGCAACGTCGTCGGTTAGGTCAAAGCGGGATTGTGGTTTCGGAAATTTGCATGGGGACAATGACCTTCGGTTCCCAATGTGACGAAGCGACTTCGTTTGCCATCATGGACGCAGCGTACGAAGCGGGGATTGATTTCTTGGACGCGGCAGAACTGTATCCGGTGCCGCCGACGAAGGAAGCGTATGGCCGGACCGAAGAAATTGTCGGACGCTGGTTGCAGACCAAAGATCGTCATGCAGTGATTGTGGCTACCAAAGTTACGGGGCCGGGACACGGTTGGTTTCGGCCGCCGGTACGAGACGGTTTCACGGCGCTGGATCGGCACAACATTGTTCGCGCTTGTGACAACAGCTTGCGGCGACTCAACACCGATTACATTGATTTATATCAAACGCACTGGCCCGATCATGGCTTGCCGTATGAAGAAGTATTGGGCGCACTGACCGAACTTCGGCAAGCAGGCAAGGTGCGCGCAATTGGCTGCAGTAACGAAACCAGTTGGGGCGTGATGAAAAGTCTGTGGGCGGCGGAAAAATATGCGGTGGATCGATACCAGACGGTGCAGAACAATTTCAGTCTGATCAATCGCCGGTGCGAAAGTGAGTTGGCGCAAGTCTGTCGTCAAGAAAATGTCAGTCTGTTGCCCTATTCGCCACTGGGTGCTGGGGTGTTGACTGGCAAGTACAACGATGGAATTCCCGCAAGCAGTCGCTTCGCAGAATACGTCAACGGTCATGAACG
>JAGQOZ010001023.1 GCA_020426955.1 Planctomycetales bacterium | reverse complement strand
ACTTTCCACTAAGTAGGCTGTTGTTTCGGCAACCGTACGCATCGCGTCGCCTACAAATTCTCCAACGTCAGCAACAAAATCGGTAAAGCCATTCCAAATCTTCTCTGCATCGGACAATGAAAAGCCCTCTGCAAGCCCAAACCCGTTTCCTCGTGGCGTGGAGACGTATTGCTCGGCAATTTGGCTAAGACTATTGTCGATTGCCAGCTTTTCGACGTCTGCGAGTCCGTTGCGTTCCTGAAGATAGTCCGCTCGAAATTCGTCAAACGTTTCCTCGAATAGATCAACAATCTGAGGTGTTGCTAGAAAATTGCGAATCTGTTCTACGTCGGAAACGTTTGTGATTCGTTCGTCTGTGATGTACTCGAGGCCATTGATGAAGAAACGGTCATCTCCAGGCCCGCCTCGAACGGTGTGTGCATCGGCAATATAGAACTCGTCGATACCATCACTACCAACTACTCTTTCGATGGACACCAGATCGTCAAACTCTTCGCCAGCGATTTGCGCCATTCCAGCAATAAGGTCAATTGTCACGCCACGCGTATCATCCTCCGTATCAACATATGCATAAGAAACCTCGTCTTGTCCGTTGCCTCCATTTAGAACATCGTGTCCCGAGCCTCCGCTTAGAGAATCATCTCCATTTCCTCCCCATACGGTTGATTCAACATGACTGAAATTCCGGAATATATCGACGCCATCAAGTCCAAAAAAGTGAAGTTTCCGGACCTTGGCAATATTAAACTGATACCTTGTTGTATTAAGTTTAATTACCAAATTCTCTGGATTTTCCTCGACAATGCATGTGTCGTCCCCGGTGGTCGCTGTCAAGAAGACAGTTTCATCTATAACAATTACAGCGGAATAGCGATCAAATGTGTCGGTAGTTTCGTTCCAACGAAAAAGGCCATCGCCATTTTCGGCAAAAAGACCCGCTAGTGCATCGGAGATTATTCGGTGGTGGCCATGGGAAAGTAATTCCATTTCAGTCCCATTCCATCGATAGACTGCGAATTCAGAT
>JAGQOZ010001022.1 GCA_020426955.1 Planctomycetales bacterium | reverse complement strand
TCGCTCTGTTTAGTGATGGCGTAGTTCCAGTTGCCGTTCAGATTGGTCCAGGCGGAACGGACCATTTGTGGGCGAGGGTACTCTGGCCACGCGTTATCGGCACTAACTTCCGCTCCCCACTGGGTGATCAATTCCGATTTAAACGGATCGGTTGGCGTGATCGGCGCGGGAAGCTCGGGGACCTGATTGGCGTCAATCAGATGGACGTCAATGAACTGACCGCCGGTGGTTTGTTTGCAGTGAACTGCCAATAAATTGTCACCTTGCTTGATTTCCTTGGCGGCGTCCGAGTCCAGTTTGTGAACAAAGTAGTCGCTGGTATAACCTGAAAACGTCGCGATCTTCTTGCCGTTCAGAAAGACTTCGGCATCTTCGTCGTGATGCAGATACAAGGCTGGTGTGGCCGGCACCGCGTCCACGTTAACGGTGCGACGGAGCCAAATGTTTCTGGTTCGCCACTCGGTAGAAATTCTAGCGGCTGGCGTGCCGGGGCTGCCGAAACCGCCCATCGCTTCAGTCCAGCCCGCATCTTGGAAATCGGTTTGTGTCCAGTTATCCGCCGGCTGGCGAACCGTCATTTTCCACGGTCCGTTTAGGGAATTGTCTTCAGCGCGAACGATGCCCATGCCAAGTGTTACCACGGTTAATAGGAAACAAATGTATTGTCGCATAATGATCGCCTTTCTGTGTTTTGATTCTCGCACCACATTTCCACTCGCTGACGCTTTTTTGAAGTTGCGCCTTATCCTAGCCCGACACGTAAGTGAGGGGAAACGGAGCGTTTCGACAATCCTTCGCTGACGCGTCGGGCTAGGAAATTCCGCCGAAAGACGCAAATTCGCAACTTTAAAACTGACGCTTGCCGCAGGATCTTGCAGCTCGTAGCATCGGGCAGCTCCGTTTCCGAACATTCACAGTCCGACGCGTGAGCGAGTGAAAAATCCGCGGCTTTCGGCAAAAGTGACACTCGGACGCACTTTCCGCCTGAAGGCGGGACTACGAACGGTTCTGCAGCTTTCGCAGGGCATTTTAATCCGAGGCGGCTCGGCTGGATACCGGATCGCAGGGCATGGTTGATTCGCCGAAGCATCCTT
>JAGQOZ010001021.1 GCA_020426955.1 Planctomycetales bacterium | reverse complement strand
TCTTCTGTTGCCTTAGCAAGTCTCGCACGAATTCACTGGGCGTCGCGTATAATGTCCCGTCCCCGGAATTTGCATCCACGAATGCTCGCAACTCATCTGTCAGCGAAAGATTGATCGATGAACTCATTTTCGGTCTCCAATCGATTGTTGCACAATCCATCGTATCGCGAATGGCAAATAATGTCAATACTTGCCATGGCTTCGGCAATGGGGGTAGACCAGGGCAAACGCACTTCGGCGTCAAATGTTACAACTGCGAGAAGTTTGCGAGACGGTTCGGTGGGTGGCAGAGACGCTTGCACGCCCACTTTGCCCAACTAACAACTCTGCGACCTCGGCGCCTCGGCGTTTCAATTTTTTTCGATGAATCGCTTTTGCCAGCCACGGAAGAACACTGGTGGGTGAACCGGTTGCTATTGAGGCACGGAATTCGGAATGGCAGGTGCCGTGCAAAATCAGGAATGGAAGGTACCATGCACAATCAGGAATGGAAGGTGCCATGCACAATCGAGTGATGCACAATCGAGTGATGCCATGCACAATCGCGTGGAATGGCGGCCGTCTGCGAGATGAAACAAAATTAGATTTCGCTTAGTGACGAAATTGCTAGGTAGCTGATCGCTTTTTTCTGACGCTTTGTGAGCAGAGTCAGTTCGACCAGAAGTGCGATTTTGTTCAAAAATTGGAACACTGAATTGCAGGAAACGGCGGCGTATTTACTAGTAAAAAAGCGAAACTTATCCTAATATCGTGACGGGCATTCGGTCACTTTAAATAGTGTGTATCTAGCCAAACCGTTATTCAGCTCTGGCAATGGTGGCCGAATTGCCCTTTATTTCTTTAACGCTGGATAATCTTCGTTAGCGTGCGCTAGGCAGCGGTCCACCAAACGATCGTCGGTCATCTGTCGATGGCTGTTTTCATATGCAAATTCGTTTCCAAATGGAAATTGGGTGTGTACATTCAATGCAGAGGCTTTTCGGTCCACAGCCGTGTGGTTTTGGCGAACGCAAAGACGATGGGATCGAATTCACGTAAGAAAATTCTAGCGAAGGTGTTTTCGCGACATGTCTGGTCGCGCGAGCGTGTCGCTTGGTGGAGCAGCAGAGAAACAAT
>JAGQOZ010001020.1 GCA_020426955.1 Planctomycetales bacterium | reverse complement strand
CCACCGTCAAGCAAAAGCACGTCGCGTAGTCTCGATCCGTATCCAGCCGCAACACCATACGGTCTCGTTCACGCAAGTCCGTATCGCGCTGCCGAACCGTGTCATCTTGTTCGTACTGAAAACCAGGCACCTTCATGGCCGTGAAGGCAACGTACAGAAATTCTTCGTCATGCACAAAGAACGCGTACGACGCTGGCATATCTGGCCGACCAGCACGCACCTTCAGTTCCAACGGCACGGCAGCTTGCCATGCGTCGTCCGTTAACTGACCGTCCAGAAACGGCTTGACCGAGCTTGCTTGACAGCGTGCCACTGGCTTTACCATGGCCGCATCGGGCTGTAGCAACGCCAATTCGGTCGCCGCGCAGCTGCGCCACGCAAAATCGACTTGGCTAGACAATTCACCTCGGTAAAATCCTTCCGCTTCGCTCTGATGCAAAGGCGAACGACGGTGGAGCGCCGCCAACGGAAAACGAAACCGAGCGTCAAACAGCAGCGATGGCTGAACCGTTTGAATCGATTTAGCTAGTTCCAAGTTGTGCGACAAGCGAACTTCCTGCGGATCTTGGTCGGGCGAGGTCGCGGCGACCAGCTGAATCTGAGCGGCATTCTGCGAACGAACGGCGTGGTCATATTCTTCGCTGGTGCTGATTTGAAAGTATTGCAAGACGGCGGCTTCGGCCAAAGGATGATGCGCAAAGTTTCCGCCGAACAAACTGAGATACCTTTTGGCAGCGGCCAGGTCACCGGTTCGCAACGCCGCTTGAGCCAATTCGAACACCAAGGTGGCTCGCACATGGCCGTCCAAACCTTGCGTCAATTCGCCCAACTTGGCCAGCGTGGTCTGGTCGTCCTGATGCTGCCGAATCATGGCATCCACGTTTCTGGCCAGCTGCCATTGTTGCTGTGCAGATTGAATTTCTGGAGTCAACGGCGTTGCGCGGCGACGATTTCGTCCACCCTTGGGATGTTCGGACGCAGCGAACAACGAAATCAAATTTCCGCTTTGAACCAGCGAACCGCCCAGCCGCATGGCTTGCAAGTACGAATCAGCCTGAGCGTCAAACGCATTGCCGTCCAACATGCGTCGGGCAGTGGCAACCTGCGAATCAAGTCCTTG
>JAGQOZ010001019.1 GCA_020426955.1 Planctomycetales bacterium | reverse complement strand
AAGACGTTGTTGCTGGTCCCAGGGTCGTCGTATTCAACGCAGCTGCGAGGATCGTAGATGACAGGTAGTCCCACTTGGGTGGCAGTGAGCACAAGGTCATCATGATCGGCCCAAGTCGAAAGTTTTTCATCCAAAAGACCGTGCTGCCTGAAAAAGTCTGTCCTCGCTAACAAAACGTGAAACTCCAGCATCGTAGCCGGCCCACGAATTAACGAATCATTCACGTCGGACAATTGTTGCTGCATATGTGAAGGCAACATATGGTACCTTCGATGTCCGTCAACTTCATCAAACCACATTTTCCCGCCCGCAGCGTGTATTTTCCCCTCCTCCTTGGTGCCATCGAATATGGTAGGGCCTACCAATGCAGCGCTAAATTCTTCTGCCGAGTCAAGCAACGGCGGCAACCAATTTGAAGAGAAACGCACGTCGTTGTCCACGAACACGATATAGCGTGTTTGGCAAAGTTGGATACCAATATTCCGAGCCTCATTGGGCAACAGAGGGTAGTCCCGGTAAATAAATTCAAATCCATATTGGGAAGCCCGCAAATCTACAGCCTCCTTGATGTGTTTCGGTAGGCAACCGTCGACAACGATGAGCTTGAACGGAACTCCAGTCTTCTCGTAAAGAGAGTCGATTGCTTGTGGTAATCCGCTATATCGTTCTCGTGGAACCATGACGATCGTCACGCTATCAACTGACATGGCATCTTTTTATTAGAGATTCGATGAAACAAATCGACGATGTGACTGCAGCATTCATCCCAATTGAGAGTCTCTCGGGCGCGACGCGAAGCATTTTCAGATAGGCGATGGTATTCATCCGTGCGAATGCTATGGTGCTCAATCTCCTGCGCGTACTGATCCGGAGTTGCCTCGACTGCCATGACTAGCCCCGTCTGCTGATGAAGAACAACGGTGGGCAAACCACCTACATTAGCCACAATACTCGGACGTCCGAAGTGAGCGGCTTCGCAAGGTGCAATTCCATATGCTTCCGCAAGCGAAGGTTGAAGCAACCAGTGACTTCGATTTAGAACATTGCAGTGGACCAATCGATCCTTCGGACACGCTAAATTCAAGTTGCCCCAGTGACGTAAACAGGGCGACTTTAAAACATGCC
>JAGQOZ010000101.1 GCA_020426955.1 Planctomycetales bacterium | reverse complement strand
CGTTGTCAATCCCAACGGGCCGTGGCAATTGGAATTGGAACTGGCCGACCACAACGTCGGGCCAGTCTTGTCTGCCGCCAAACAGTCACCCCATCTGAACGTAGAATTCATTTTGGGCACTCAGCCGGAAAATAGACAGCTCGCCCAGATCACTCGCATTTCCCAAGCCGCTGCGGTAAATCAAGATGACCAGACCGTGGTCCAAGTCATTGCGGAACCATTAGATTTGGAAGCGGCTTTGCTGCGAACCGGAGCCGACGTTCGAGCTCGGATTCAATGTGGTAAATCGAATTTAGCGAAGGTTTGGTTCCGAGACGTCATGCGTTTTGTGCACCAAAAAATTCTGTTTCGCCTTCCTGAATGGAACGCAGCCTCGGCAAACAAACCATGAGCGGTTCGATGCGAAAACCCAAAATCGACAGCGTGCGCTTGATTCGCCGATCAGATCTGGAAGTAGTCCAAGTTACCCATCAAGGCGAACCGTGCTTGGTCCTGAAAGACCCTATTGCGCTGAACTATGTTCGCATGCGGCCGGACGAATACTTTGTATTGGAAAGACTGGATGGCTATCAAAGTCTGGAAGAACTGAAAGACGCCTATAAGCGAGCTTATCCGAATCAACGCATCCAGGCGCAAGACTTGCAATCGCTTCTGCATCGTTTTCACGAACAAGGACTCGTCTTGGGTGAAGTGGCCGGTCAAGGCGAACAATTGCTACAACGAGCTCGCAAGAAGCAGCGTCAAAAATGGTTGTCCACTTTTTCCAATCTGCTGTTCTTGCGGCTGGGCGGCATTGATCCTGATCGATTTCTGAACCGCTGCTTGCCCTATGTCCGTTGGATGTTCCACCCCGTGTTTCTGCTATTGTGTTTGGCTTTGGTCATTTCCGCAGCCGGCTTGGTGGTCATTCAGTGGGAAGAATTTGCTTTGCGCATTCCCAACTTGCAGCAAATGATGACGCCGGAAAGTCTGCTGGTGATGATGCTGGTGCTGAGTCTGACCAAGGTACTACACGAATTGGGTCACGCCTTCACTTGCAAATATTTTGGTGGCGAATGTCATCAGATTGGCTTCATGCTACTGGTCTTCACACCGGCGTTGTATTGTGACACTTCAGATAGTTGGTTGTTGCCGAGTCGCTGGAAGCGAGCGATCGTGGGCGCGGCGGGCATGGGGACGGAAGTGGTGTTGGCTGCCATCGCCACGTTCGTGTGGTGGAATACGGAATATGGCTGGGTGCATTATTTTAGTTTACGAGTGATCGCGGTCTGTTCGCTCAGTACCGTGGTGTTCAATGCGAACCCGCTGCTGCGTTACGACGGCTATTACATTTTGTCCGACCTGCTGGAAGCTCCTAATCTGGCACAACGTTCCACCGAAGTGACTTTGGCGTGGCTACGTCGCTTGTGTTTGGGCGTCCAAGACTATGCCGACTTGGAAGTTTCGTCTTGGCAGCGAACGGGATTCTTTGCGTACTACTTTGCTTCGCGCGTCTATCGGTGTTTGGTGGTCTTTGGCATTCTGATGGTGGTGATCCAATTCTTGCGAATCCGTAACTTCGGTTCGCTGGCACAACCGCTGATCGGTTTTACGCTGATTGGCATGTTCGCTCCCATGATGATCGCCACCACCAAATACGTCACCACGCCTGGTAGGTCCACTTCGTTTCGTAGCAAGAACCTTGCCGGGACGCTGGTTGCCTGCCTAGTATTTGTCATGTTTCTGTTGATTCCGTGGCCTGATGCGGTCTACTGCCCAGCGGTGTTGCAGCCAGCGGAACGGCATGACGTGTTTGTGGCTGTTGCCGGAGAACTGGACGACGTGATGATCGAACCAGGACAGTCTGTTTCGACCGGCGCTGTCTTGGCATCACTCAAGAATTTGCAGATGCAGCGTGACTTCCAGCGAGTTCACGCGCAATGGGAACAGCAAAACGCAGCGGTACGCATGCTGGAAAATCTGCGTTTGACGGATGGTCAGGTAGCGGCGCAACTACCTGCAGCGCGTGCTCTACGAGACGAATTGCAGCGTCAGCTGGACAAGTGGCAAAAGCGGATGGAGTCATTGCAGATGACATCCGACCACGCGGGCTTTTTTTATCCGCCGCCAATGACGTTTCCCATAGACGACGATTCGCAACTGCCGACATGGCATGGTGACGTTTTGGATTCTGTTAATCGAAATGCTTATCTGCAAGGCGGCGTACAGATTGGTTCGCTGGCCGCTGGCAATCGCTGGAAAGCAGAACTGCTGTTGGATCAAAGCCAACGATTGCGGATCGAACCGGGAAGTCGCATCCAAGTCTGTTTGCATGCGTTTCCTGATCGCAAGCTGATAGGTGCCGTGCGAGCGATTGCGGACCGAACCGCCACCACGGTTCCTCGCTATTTTGCCGGCCCCGGCGTGACAGTCCCATCGCCCATGGGACCGCAGCCGATATCGACTTCCTACTTGGCCGATGCGGACATCGATGCGCACGAATTACCCGTCATTCCTGGACTTGGCGGTGAAGCCAAAATCACCTGCCCACCGCGTTCTATAGCCAAACGACTCCAACGCTGGTTTGCCAAGACGCTGCGTCTGCAGTAAAGCGTGCATTGCCGAGGAATCAAAGAAAACGGCTATAAAATGGTGTACACTTTGAAATTCTCGTTAGACCTGGCACCATGACGTGAACTAAATCGCCGCACGCCGTAAAGTGACCTTTGCTAAAAAATGAATGGAACCGAAAGACGTAATTCTGACGACGAGTCTCGGCGAATGTTGTTCTTGTACGATGAACTTCGAAAGCTCGCGCAACAGAGGCTTGCCAAAGAGAATCCGGGCCAAACCTTGCAGGCCACGGCCTTGGTGCACGAGGCTTATCTCCGCTTGAACGCGGGAAAGAACAGTTCATCGTGGGATTCGACAGGACATTTCTTTGCTGCCGCTGCACTGACCATGCGTCGAATCCTTGTCGATAACGCACGACGGAAGAACTCTGCAAAGCACGGTGGCCATCTTGATCAGATTGAGTTGAACGAATAACACCTTGCGGACGACGGGCAAAATCCAGACATTCTGCTGCTCAATGAGGCACTTGATCAGTTACAACTCGATCGCCCAGATGCCGCAGAAATTGCCAATTTACGCTACTTCGCCGGACTTTCAGTGAAAGAAACGGCGCAATATCTCAACGTTTCTGTACGCACGGTAAATCGAAATTGGGCCTACGCGAAAGCATTTCTGTTTAGAATCGTAAACCGATCGTAGTGATTCACGAATCTTTGGTTTTTTTCGTGGCACTTTTTTCAGATTCGCTCGCATTGTCATTAACCGACGTGACAACGCTTACTCGTAGTGCGCCATACGGTCTGTCTCATGCCTGACAAGAATGAACTTCATCGAATCTTCGACCATGCCGTAGAGATCGATTCGGCACATGAACGCCGGATTTATCTTGATCAGGCTTGTGGCGAATCAAAGTTGCTGCGTGAAGAAGTAGAAAGTTTGCTCGAAGCCGCTGATGCAGCACAGAGTTTTCTTGAAGGCCCACCGTTCAATCTCGGGGAACTCCAAAAGATCGGGACGAACATCGGTCCCTATATGCTGCGCGAGTGTATTGGCGAAGGGTAACCGTTCACGGTCTGGGGCGCTTGTTTGGAAGGATCAGGCGGCGTTCTTGGTGGAAGCTTGCTCTGCGGTTGGCAGAAGAGAGGGCGCGGGGGTTCCTGCGAAGCTGGCTTCCATCGCCTGGATGAGGTATTGAGGCGTTTCTATTTTGGAGTCGGCACGTTTCTGAAACGGTGAGTATTCGTTCGAGATAGCGACTCCCGTTGGCACTTTGGGTGCCAAAGCTGAGCTTGCGGTAAATGACCGCTGGTCGCAGCGCACGTTCTGCCGTGTTGTTGGTTGGTTCGATTCCTTCGACGCGAGTAAAGGTCCAAAGGTGTTCCCGGCGATCATATAATTCGCGGCAGAAACCGACGAGTTTCTTGTTTCCGCTAAACTTGCCTCGCAACAGCAGTGCTCGAACTTCTTCTCGGATCGGAGCTGCGTAGTTTTGGAACGTTCGCCATTTAATTTTTCCAGCCTTGTACTTTCGCCAATGTTCGAACAACGCTCGATGCTGTCGCATGAGATCGTGCCCCATTCGTTTGACTTGGCCGTCCGGCGAATCAATCAACTTTTGAAAATCTCGTTTGAGATGAGCCCAGCACCATTGGAGTCGCTTGCCATCCAGGTACATCTTTGCTCGGTCGCAGTTCAAGATTGGAGCCTTTTTTGAGCCTTTTTTGAGCCTTTTTTGTGCCACCCACTTATTGTAGTTACCCGCATCTGTGCTTGGTTTGTTTCCAAGCGAGTTGCGGTGGGTGCTTTCGCTAGACGGAAGTAGCGGAGCGAGCGAGAGGTGCTGGTGGTTCGCTGCAGAAGGCGCGATGTGGGCGGTGAGGGCGCGCGCGAGGGGTGTTGCTAGGCCGTGGTTGGGGCCGTTCGGTGGTTTTGATTTATGTGGCGAAGCAGTCGAGTGCTCGGCGCTGGCCTCGGTGGAAGCGCTTGCCAATGGATTCGGCGTGTTCGGCCATCGAGTCGGGTGATCCGGCGCAGGAACTGCCTCCAAAGTAACGCTTGTAGTTCCAGACTAAGTCTCGCCACATGTTCGCTTCAATTCCCAAGTCGGAAAGCAAGGCCTGCATCCGCTTTGGTATGTCCTTCACGGCGTCGGCGATTCGCTGTTGGGCGGTCCACTTGAGCAGGTCCAAATACGAATCGACCCCCATGTTCAAGAAGCCCTTGTCACTGGCTCGAATGCCATCCGTGTGTACTTCGGGATCTTGTGACAGCTTGTTGGCACTCAGGGGTAAAGGAGCGAGCCAGCTGTCGCGAACAATTCGTTTGCCCGTCGAATTGCGTCGCTTGGCCGAGCGTTTTCGTTGGCGCGCTTCTATCGTTGTGTTGCGAATTTGGTGGCCTGCCTCTTCATTCGAAATGGCAATCCGATCAAATGCGGCCGACGGAATCTGCTGGCCTCGTTTGCCTTTGATCCGGTCATACGCCGAAGTGTGTTCCGCTTGTTCCGGCGATTCTGCCATGGCGGCTCGGACCGGATTCAAGTCGACATACATCGCACACGCCAGCAAGCCAGCTTGGTCCGTGATTCGCTGAGCCTTGAACCGCCCTTCCCAAAAGCGGCCAGTGCATTCATCTTGCTGGTTCGCTAGTCGAGCAATCGGTTCGGCCAGGGCTCGCATGAACCACGAAATATCACTCATGCGGCTACGAATTAACGTTATTCGCTCTTTGTCTTTGGCCAGCGTTTGGACATCGCTCTCGGTCGGTTCGGCCAACTGTTCGTCCAAGCGACGGCCAGGAAAAACGCGAAGCCAGCGTAGGGACACCTCTTCGTTAGACCACTCGGCAACGACGTCGGGACGATTGCGAAGGACCACGTGCACGTGATTGCTCATAATGGCGTAGGTCAGCACGTCCACTCCGAAGACCGACGCCAGAGATTCTAGGCGACGCCGAATCCACTCTTTGCGGAACGAATAGTCCTTTCCCGTCTCTTTGTCCACGCCCGCCAGAAATGCTCGGCGAACACAACGCTGAACCGCGTGCACAATGCAAACTTCCAACGAATCAAACTGCTCAGTACGCTTAGGGCGAGGCATCGTCATGGCTCCGGTGTGAATAGTGGTCGCCTGAAGGATAGCAAATGCTCGCTCGCGGTGCAATCGGTAGGTGGGTGGCACTTAACGAAAAAACGCTATAAGAAATGGATCTGCTATAGCCAAGACGAAGAACTGCACGACCATTTACGGAATTCGCGTGTTGATCGGATCCATAGCCGAACGGTTCCGCCATGGGATTTGGCTGTCATCTGCCGATCACGTTTTTCGGATCGCTGGACTCGTCCTGCGGTGGAATGTAACGCATCAGGACAAACATGGGGATCAAGATCACGGCCACCAAGATCCACCAGCCAAACGTATTCAAGCTGGCGGCCAAGCGAAGGAACGTGTTCTGGCTCAGCAACGCCTGGGCGGTTTCGTCGTTCACGTGTGTCCCGGAAGCCATTCCACCTAACGCCACGTCATGGGATAACGCCAAGCCACCCACGGCCGCTTTCCAAGCAATCGCCAGTCCGCCGAATGAGACCCATCCAAAGGCGACTCCGCCGGTTGTGTAGCCGCCCACCGCCAGACCTCCAAGGGCTACCGCGCCGAGCGCCATCCCGCCGAGTGACACCAGGCCAATGCCCACAGCGCCTACGGCAACGGTTCCGATCGCAATCGTACCATAGGCCAGCAGAACGCCATACGCTTTGTCTCCTAACGCAATCCAACCCACGGCGGTGCGTTGGCTGGGCGAACCCAGTCCATTTCCACCGCCAAATTGAACACTAATCAGTGGTAGACCACAGAAACGAAGTTTCGATTCGTAGGAACGAACCGCGTTGACGTTTTGTATTACTCGAGGCAGCTGCTGGTGAGCGTCCTGCAACGACATGGTGTCGGTGCCGTCTTCGCGGCGAATTACAGCGACCTGCCGGTTGCTCCAAACGATCAAACCAAACAGCGTGACCACATAAGCCACTGCCATGGCGGCGATGGCAATGGTCAAACGCCAAGGATCTTGCAGCAACCAGTTGCGGGCGAACAGGAGGCCGATGATGGCGGCGCTAAACGTGCCAATGAGGACCAACAGCACGATGGCTTGTCGACGAATGAAGGAACGTTCGCGTTCGGAGCGAGCGGCCTTGATGGACATGTGATAGCCATACCAACTACCGAGTATTCCTCCGAGCGGTCCTAAGATCATGCCCACGATTCCTGACCATCCAGCTGCATTCATAGCCGTTATCCCTTTCGCACTTGCTACAGTAACCGTTGCCGCCTTCGCTGAACCGGACATGACCGGCAGCGCAGCCAAGACTCCCAGCGTAAACGCGGCGCCAGGTGCACTTTGCAGAAGCCCTCGTTCTACAACCGCCGCGATTTCACTGCGCAGCATTTGTCGACCTCGAGCCAAGCGTTGTTTAATAGTGTTGGGCGAAAGTTCTAGCAGTTCGGCAACTTTGCTGATCGATTGCTGTTCTCGATAAAACAAGATCAGGGGTTCGCGGTATTGCGTTGGCAGCGAAAGTAACGTGCGGTCCAGAAGTTCCGCTTCTTCGCGAGCGATCGAGGTTTCCAGTGGTTCGCCGCTTTCCGAAGAATACGTATCATTCGCATCTAATGGACTCGCTTGCGACAACACGTCGCGCTGAATGCGCCGTTGACGATTCTTCGCCAAATTACGAACAATGCCACACAACCACGATCGAAGCTTGTCTGGTTCGCGCAAATCCTTTAATGATTTCCAAGCCACAATGAACGCTTCTTGCGCAACTTCTTCGCTCGCCTCCAAACTGCCCGTTGTGGCATACGCCACCGAACAGAGGAGCCTTTGATAGCGTCGAACAATTTCCGCAAATGCCTCTCGGTCACCCGCCTTTGCCGCTTGAATTATCTGGTTTTCTGCCGAATACATGCGAATTCTTCCAAAACTGCCTTGTTTTCGTCCAGGAACAGGTGGTCAAGACGCCGATGGCGGTTACACGAATTGCATTTTTTTGGCTGGACTTGATGGATGTCACTAAACCGAATACAAAACAGCCAAGGAAAAAACTGCAGGAATTTCAGTCCCGGGAAAAACGGCAGTGGCTTCCGTCGAGTGCTTGACGAGCGATAGCAGATCTAGCACATTGATTGGACGTGCAAGTCGGTTGGTAAAGTGGCTCAAGGACGCGGCCCTATCTCGCTTTTACATGTGCACGGTTGCGTTCAGCCACTCCCGCGACATTTTACACTTAGATTTTTACCAGCATTTGAAGTTGTATTGGAGAAGGCTCGTGAAGAAACACACCACTTTCATGGCTCTTGGAATGGCGCTCATGCTATGCAGCGTCGGATTCAGTCAAGGCTTCTATATGTCCACCGGTTCTGGCGGTGTAATTTTTGGATCGGGCGATCTTTCTATCGCGGATCAAGGCGGAATCACCTTCGACAATACTCTGATTGGCACTGAGTTGTTGCTGGAAATCTCGGACGGATACGAATTTCGTGGCGGAACGGGAGCCTTGACGTTTATGGACGTCGAAGAAGGCGGAGATCCGATTGACATTGGCGAAACAGTGGTAGCTTATGCCTCGGCAGACGGGATCGATTATTCGATGCTGGGCGCTTTGATTGGCGGTACCACGGAACGCGAACTCAGCTTCACCGGTGAAGGGTTCAGATTTCTCAAACTAGTCAACACGTCCTCCAACCGGGATGGCTTTGACTTTGATACGGTCATTGCACACCACGTGACCACGGTTCCCGAACCTAGCACAACCGTCTTGGCTCTGGCCTGCATGGCAATGCTGGGATTGATTCGGCGAAAAGGTTGTTAAGGCAACGGATAGATTCGCGCGTCGTTGGCTTTCTGTTGACAAACCAACGACAATCGATTGCCCTTCGGCCTTGGCATTGGGTCCCAATTTGCGGGCCGACCTATAGCTGGCCCGTGATTAACAGTTTGTAGCGGGCTGGCAACGCATCGACGTTTAGCTGTGGATTCTTGGCGAAGGGACGATACAGCGGATCGCCAATCAGCGTCAGCGTCCAAGACGCATGCGGAACCGTGCGATAGTAACATTCGGCCAACGAATAACGACCGCTGACTAACAGCAACAGGAATTCATCCGGAGCGGGAAACGCTTGGGTGTACGGTTCGTATACCGGTCCTAAGGTGGCACATACACCATCTTCTAGCATGCGTTTGCACCAGACCTGACTGTTGGCGTCTCGCAACGTTTTGGCTTCTTCACTGGCAATGTGAAAGCCAATCGCGCCTGGATTCCACGTGAAGGCATCAACATATTTAGCCAGTGAATACCAACCGCAATACAACGCCGCGTTGGGACAATCGCCTTCTTTGAATAGTTCGGGCCGAGTATCCAGAATGACTTCCATCTTGGTGTACGTCTTCAACAATTGTTCTGCTTGCACCAGTGACTTGTCAAAATTCGCATCAATCGATGGCGGACCAGCCGTTCCCGCTAAGCCTCGGCTATCCAAATAGACCTTGCCTTCCAAACCCGTTTTTTCTACTTCGATGGCCGTGTCGATCAGTCGTCGGGCAATATCGAACGAAGGACCGTCAATTCGAGAAACCATATGGGACGGGCGAAAGGATCGCATGGCCGAATAATCAAAATTGGCGCGAAGATAATTCGGTTGCCAACGCACCAAAGGGTAGTCGCTGCTGGCTGCCATGCCTAATTCGCTATCAAAACTGGAGTACGTTTCGTTTCGCTGTAGCATTTCCACTTCGCTATCAATCCAGCGAATAGAACCAATTAATCCCAACATCTGTTCCGCCAAAATTAACGCCTGTTGCTCTCGCTCTAAGCTCAACGGCAGAGACTCAATCAGCATGCGGCCTTCTTGTTGGCCTGACAAGCGCCCCGTCATCGCCGCCAACTGTTGGACCGCTTGCGGGTTGGCCGTTGACGACGCTTGCATTTGCGATCGAATACTCTGCTGCCAAGACTGCAATCCAGCGATGGCAATCAACAGGTCGCGTAGCTGTTCATTCGCGTTGGCTTGTTCTTCACCGGAAAGCGTCCCAATCCGCTTACTCGGGTTTTCAAACGCCTTCATGGCAACGTCTTGAATTTGGTCAATCGTGGCGTCGCTAGGAACGGTGGTTGCGGCTTCGGTACCACCGGCCAACGTTGCCAAGCGTTGCAGGCCTGCGTTCAGACGATCGATCCGAAGCTTGCGTTCTTGCGAAAGAAACTCCATCAATTCCTGCGAAAGGGAATCGCTTTCGGCAGCTTCGATCTTCAGCGGAACGTCCCAAAACGTAACAAAGCAGCGAATCGTATTATTCGGGTCTTTCTGTTTCAGCCACAATTGCACATAGGGCCGAACTTTCTTTTCGAATTCTTCTCGAGCAATCGTCTCGGTGGCCGGTACGTCCAGCGTCATCACGTTTTCGCTGGGGACACCTCGCATTTTCAGGTAGTAAGCGGCCAGCTTTTTGGATTCTGAACTGTTCCGATTCGCCACCACCACAACTTGTTCCGGTGTCAGCTCCGCCCATACATTGGCGGGAAGAAGAGTCATGATTGCCAAGATCGCAGCTACCAAACGCATGATGATCACCTAACTGGAAGAAACGGTTTTCTCAGAAGTCCCCGGACATTGGACCGTACGGCCGCTTCCAGATTGTATCACGTTTGGAAACAAGATACGGTGGCACCGACACCGGAGTTGCGTCTGGCCGAGTACTTCCGGCAACGGAGATTCCAATCGCACGGGATTTGCGGACGACGACACGCGCAAAGAAAAAGCGAACGACTATGAAAATCGTTCGCTTGGCTGCCATCTTTTTCGCTTGGAAGATTACTCTTCGTTCGCTTCTTCGTCGGCTTCTTCTTTTTCGTCCTGCAATTGCTTCAGGAAGCGACTGGTAATTTGCTTCAGTTGCGGATCAGCACTGAATTCGACTGCCTTGGTTTGCAATTCGATCGCTCGGTCTAAATCGCCGTTGAAGTGAACAAGATGCGCCAGCGTGTCTAATACGCTGCCATCTTCCGGAGCGACTTTGGCTGCTTTTTCGGCAACACCCAGAGCTGCGGCAACCAGTTTTTCGTCCGAACTGGGCATCTGGTTCAGCATCTGATAAGCGTTCCACGCTATTTCGTTTAACTGCTGAGCATCATCGGCACTGGCTTCCGCCATTTTTTCAATGGCTTCCATCGCGGCATCGCCGCCTTGCATCATGAGCACTCGGAAACGAATGTTCTTTAGCTGAGCGACCATGGCATCATCATCCGTACTGTCGATCAGTTTGTTCAAGATCCCCAATGCTTCGTCCACTTTGCCCGTACCCAGCAGTTGGCTCAAACGCATCATGGCCAACTCTACTTCTTGCTGCTTGCGGAACTGCTTAGCCTCGGCTTCTCTGTCCCAAGAATCATTCAATACATTCTTTAGCACATCGCCCCTTTCAGGATCGTCCAGGTACATCGGATGGCCAATCCATTCAATGTGTCCGTCCTTGCCTACCAAGAAAGAAGTGGGAATACCGTTTTGTCCGGCGGCTTCCATGTAGTCTTTGCTGACCGAACGATCTGGGTCGGTGGTCAAGCAATAGACGCTGGTCAGTTCACCATATGTCTTGTTCGAATTCGGCACCTTTTTTCCCAGAAAATCAGTGACCGTATCCAGATCTTCGTCGCTGATGCTGATCAAGGTGACGCCTTGTTCGCCATACTTTTCCTGTAGTTCCGCCAAGTGCGGCATGCTGCGTACACACGGTCCGCACCACGTGGCCCAAAATTCGACCACGTAGACTTTCCCCTTTTCGAACTCTTTGATGTGCTTAAACTTGCCTTCGCCGTCGCTGACCCAATGTTCGATATCCAGTGCAGGCGCTTTGGATCCGATGGACAGCGCTGTCGATTCTTCCGCTCCGTCGTCTTCGGCCAACGCCACTGACATCCCCAATACGCTCGAAAACATTAACGCGAGCGACAGTAATCGACATTTAATAGACATACGCAATACTGCTCCTGTTAGTTAAATTGGGCCAAGGAATTGACCGAGTTGGAAGTCTTGAAAGTAGTCTTAAATTTAGCAAATCAGTCCACTGTACGATATAACTCGCCGTCCGCGGCGATAGAACTTTGAAACGCAAGGCAAACCAAATAGTACGAATTTTCTTTGCCCCTATTGCATGATCTGGTTCTGGAATGCAACCATCTAGCAATTCTTTCTTGGCGGACCTCCTATTTATTGGAGACGAATCGCCCTCGTTTGCCCACCGAGCAATCCATGAACAGCGACAATTTGCAGTATCTTTTCTTGTGCGTGCAACCTGGTGCCGAATCGGCGATCAAGGAGGAAATTGCCGCAACTTGGCCGAATCTTCGCTTCGCGTTTTCTCGTACCGGTTTTCTTACGTTCAAAGTTGCCGAAGGTCGACCGTTCTTGCCCGGATTTGATCTGAAATCAACGTTCGCCAGAACGTATGGCTTTTCGATTGGTCGAGTGGAAGGTGACGGCGACGCGGCCAAAGCTCGGCTCGCCTGCCGCATTGCTGCTGGCATGCGCTTCGATCAAATCCATATCTGGCACCGCGAAACGATGTCACTGACCGATTCGCCGCTAAGCGTCAAAGCCGATTCGCCTTTGGCTTTAGATGTGGCCCAGGAAGCGGTTGCCGCCGAATTGTGCGACCAGAAGATCCGCATCAACCGTCGAGCTCGTACGGGCGACGCCGTGTTGGATATCATTATCATTGACGATCAACTGTGGTGGGTTGGCTGGCACCAAGCGTCCAGTCATATTTTGCGTCAACCGGGCGGACTTTTCCCGGTAGACCAGCTTCCGGAACACGCGGTTTCACGAGCCTACCTCAAGATGCAGGAAGCGTTGATGTGGTCTCAACTGCCGCTGCAAAAGGGCGATCGATGTGTCGAAATTGGTAGTGCTCCGGGCGGCGCTTGCCAAGCGTTGTTGGAACGACAACTGTTGGTCACCGGAATTGATCCGTCCGAAATGCATCCCACTGTCTTGGCATCTCCGAATTTTACTCACATCAAAAAACGAGGCAGTGATCTGAAACGCCCTGAATATGCGACGTTCAAATGGTTGATGACCGACGCCAATATTCTACCTGACAAGACGTTGGCAATGCTGGAGTCCATTGCCACTCATGCATCTGTCCGGCTAGACGGAATGCTGATTACGCTGAAACTTCCCGACTGGAGCGCCGCAGCCGAAATTCCCGAATACTTGCGGCGAATTCGATCGTGGGGATTCAAACACGTACGAGCTCGGCAACTACGCCATAACCGACAGGAAATTTGCGTGGCGGCCGTTCGTTCGAAGACTCTTTCACGATTGCGCCACCAACGCAAAAAGTCGGGAAAACGCCATGACAAACGCTGATACGTTATGCATTTGCTTAGTTCGATCGAAAAAATGGTAGCTCGTGTCTTACCGGGAAATTCCCAGCAGTTCGGCCGCTTGTGGTTTCTGACCTCCATTGTCCACCAGTTCTTGCAGCTCCTGCTTCTTGCGAAAGTAGAAGACCAGTCCCACTGCCGCTGTGGCAATGGTAGACAAGCGAAAAACCAGCGCCACCACGACACCTCGATCCAAGTATTTTCCCGCTTCTACTACGTTGTACAAATAGACCATGGCCGCTTCATAGGTTCCTAATCCGGCGGGCGTCAGCGGTAACGCGCCGGCGACGCCAGCAATGGGCGAAACCACCCAATGATCCACCAACGACGGAATGTCTTGAAAGAGTCCGGCAGCGGAAAAATAAATCCCCGTGGCAATCATCAAGTGCACAGACACACTCATGGCTGCCACCTTAGCCAGTTCCCATCGTTGTCGTTGATACAACTTTAGGGCAAAGAACAGTCGTTCCACCATGTTTCCGATCATGGGCAACCGTTCACACCAGCGGAAGAACGGTGAATTCGTAATCCGAGGTATCATCAGCGCGAACAGCCCAATCGTGGCGATTAGGGTACAAGCAAACGTCGCGCTGCCGACGACAGCCATGGTTTGATTCGCTCTATAAAGCCCAGAAAACAACAAGGCCGTCGATGCCACTAGCAACAGTCCATACAACCCGCAAACTCGATCAATCAACACGGTCGCCACGGCTTCCATTCGCCGCTCTTTCTGTTCGCGAGCAATCAAGATGGCTTTGAAAAAATCGCCGCCAACTTGCCCCGGCCCGACAAAATTCAACAGAAACCCCAAAAAGCCCAATCGCAAAACATCCCATAGAGTGGTCGGCAAATGGAGCGCTCGGATCAAGATATACCACCGACAGAAAGCCACTACATTGGCCATTACCAGCAGCACCAGCGAACCGGCAATCATGCCATAATGTTTTTCGCTCTGCGCAAGTTGTTCGAACGCGTCGGAATCCGAACGACACGTCTTGACCAACAGCCAGCCGATCAGCGCCAGCGGCACAACCAGCTTCACGATGTTCACAATCCAGCGTTTCATTACCGACTTTCGAATCAACCTCGACCGACCGCTCTTGCCAAATTAGCTAGATGGGAATCTCGATGCGCCTTCCTGAGCGACGCATCAGCGCACCCAGCCTAATCCCGACAAGCCATAAAGACTGCTTATTCGCAAAACCCCTGCAACCACAAACGCAAAAATGAAGGCGGGCCTTCCCTTGACAATATAGTTCACGAGTGATACCGTTTTGCCATTACCCGAGGACATTATCCGTTCTTTGGGGGATTAGCTCAGCTGGGAGAGCGCTTGCATG
>JAGQOZ010001018.1 GCA_020426955.1 Planctomycetales bacterium | reverse complement strand
CAGGTGTAAGCTGCCAACAGATGAGGTTGATCGTCAATCATGAACGGGACGAAGGTACGCACGGGAGAACGAGTTTCATACGCACCGTGTGCGCCGTGATAAATTTCCACGGCTGTCCCGTCGTCGGCGTCGCTAAACGGGAAACGGACCGAACGCAAATTCGATTCGAATTCTTCGTTGGAAAGTCCGGCGATGATGACCTTGCCATCAATGAAAGCCAAGTCGGTAATCGATTGCGAACGTTTGTCGTTTCGGCCCGAACCACCAGCTGCCGGAGCGTTGGGAATGGCCACTTGGTCAAACGAAACATCTTCCAGTGACATCACTTCCAAACCGCCGTCCGCTTTGGTGCGAAGAATCACAGGCGTCGCGTCCGGGCCTCGGCCTAAGGACACCGACATGTAGACTCGGCCACTTTCCGGATTCACCGCCACATCATTGATAAGAATGTCATCCGCCGTGGTGCCCAACATGGCAGCAATTTGCTGATCCACCTTTTCCAGTTTGACCGTCGTGCTGCCGGTCGAAGCCTGGTCCTTAGTGTCAATCGCAAACAAGGCGGCACTGGCCGTGTCGCCAACAAACAGCACGCCTTCGCGTCCAAAGGTCAAAGGCCCGGCCGACTTGAGTTCCGGTTTTCCTTGCTGCATTTCCGCCATGACACTGGTTGCCGACAGCATTGCAAAACAACCAACGGCGCACCATCGCCACAATTGACTCGACTTCATACTAGGTTCTCCTTGACAGCGAATAAAGAAACACATGCCCGCGCTGCGCACGTTCTTAGCGTAATGGAATCCGGAAAGCAAGTTTCCATAGCACGCTTTTCACGAACGCTACAGCACGAGCGTCCTTTGTCTAACTCGCAATCGGCCGATTCGCCCACGATGGAAAGCTGGTTCGACTACGATTCGCCTTCGTATTCAGCCAAAAATCCGTTGAATTCGCGACGGTGCAATTCTTCGTCCGCTAAAGACTGGATACAGATGTCCTGAGTTACGTAGTCCACGCCGTCGCACAATTTAATCAGCTTGTTGTACTGCTGGATGGCTGCATTTTCGGCTGCCAAGACCCCTTTAATGACGCTGACCACGTCGGTTGTCTTGGCGGGCATTTGCATGTCTTTTTGTT
>JAGQOZ010001017.1 GCA_020426955.1 Planctomycetales bacterium | reverse complement strand
GATTTCTGCCAGCGTAAGTCGTTCGTAGTCCCGCCTTTTGGCGGAAATCACCAGTAAATCCAATTCCGCCTAAAGGCGGGACTACCAACTCATCCGGGACTACCAACTAATTTCTTGGCGCTGTCCAACTAGTAGCTATTTTTTAGTAACTCCCCTACTAACGCTCGTAATTTCGGTTCCGCTGGCTTGGCCGCCGCAATGACTTCTTCTCCGCTGGTCGTTCCTAACGTGTCAGGGCGGCACAGGTTGGTGACGGCGGAAAACGCGGTCACTGTCATCCCTGCGTGTCGAGCGGCGATGACTTCAGGCACGGTAGACATCCCCACGACGTCCGCACCCAAGCGACGCAGCATGCGATATTCTGCTCGAGTCTCATAGTTGGGCCCCAGCAACGCCGCGTAAACTCCTTGACGCAGCGGGAACCCGAGTTGATTCGCGATGCGGTGCGACTGTTGGATCCAATTTGCATCGTACGGCGCGGACATATCAGGAAATCTTGGTCCTACCGAATCGTCGTTTGGACCGATTAATGGATTGCGAAAGTGCAAGTTGATGTGATCTTCCATGACCATCAAGTCGCCCGAATCGAAAGCGGGATTTAATCCTCCACTAGCATTGGACGCAACCAAGTGTTTCACTCCCAAGGCCTTCATGATGCGAATCGGCAGGGTGATGGTTGCTGGCGAATGGCCTTCATACAAATGAAATCGGCCTTGCATTACCGCCAACGATTTTCCGTGCAGCGAACCGCAAATCCAATGGCCAACATGGCCGGTTGCCGAGCATTCTGGGAAATGCGGAATCTGACGAAAGGGAATACGATGATGAACTTCCATGTCGTCCACAAATCCGCCCAACCCGGTACCTAGAATGATTCCCATTCGCGGCGGAACAGAATAATATTGCTCAAGAAAATCGCAAGCTTGTTTGAATTGATCCGCCGACAACGCCATGGACAGATTGCCTTCCCTGAGTGGTTTGGTTCGAGTAATCGAAGTTGGGAAACGTTCCTCGCCTAGTAACTGGATGAATCGTGCGTTTCACCTTGTGCAATCGCTTCGGAAGCGCTAGTGCCCAACCGAGTGGCACCGTTTGCAACCATGCGTCGCGCGTCATCGGCCGAACGAATTCCGCCGGAA
>JAGQOZ010001016.1 GCA_020426955.1 Planctomycetales bacterium | reverse complement strand
ATCCAACGTGCTGCCGATATCTTGTGGCCGAGGCAACAGCAGAAAGTATTGAACATCCACAATCCGCGACGTCTTGTCCGCTCGTTCTAGCAAACGTCCCATTCGAGCAAAATGCCACGGTTCGCCATGCGACATGGTGCTGTAGATCAAACCGATAATTGTGCTGCTGGCCAGCTTAATACGATCACAGAATTCGCTCAATTCGGTCAGTGAATCCTTTTCCTTTTCGGCCGCAACAACCATCAGATAGAACTTGTTCAGCTGTTCCCAAACGGCCACGGGAAAGACTTCGCGAACGGTTCGAGCATTTTCTCGCGCACGTGAAACACACGAAATGATCGAATTATCATAGTCTTGATCGAACGCTAGAAACTGAATCACATTGGTGCGATTCGCTTCTCCGTACTTTTCGTCAAAAAAGCTTTGATCGCCGGTGGTGAAGACCAAGGGGGACCATTGATCTTGGAGCGAACTGCCATCGCCCATGGTCAGGCTAGAATTGACGTCCAGAAAACGAGCTACATTTTCAGCGCGTTCAATATAACGACTGAGCCAGAAAACCGAATCCGCCACTCGACTAAGCATTGCCTGATCACTTTCTACTTGAGCGGATTAGACCGTACCAGAAACGGCCGTCAAATCCTCCTGCGCTGAATCCTTTTCGTCGTAACGCAAGACCCATGTATCCTTGCTACCGCCACCCTGCGAAGAATTAACCACCATCGAACCTTCTCGCAAAGCTACTCGAGTCAACCCGCCGGGCATGACAAAAATGTCTTTTCCGCAAAGCACAAACGGACGTAAATCGACATGCCGAGGACACAACTCTCCCTGCACCATGGTCGGGACGGTGGAAAGTTGCAGCATGGGCTGAGCGATATAGTTCCGAGGATTATCGCGGATGGCCGCCGCACATTCGTCTCGTTCCGCTTGCGATGCCATCGGGCCCATCAAGATGCCATAACCGCCCGATTCGTTGGTTGGCTTCACAACGAGTTCGTCCAAGTGTGACAACACGTAGTCACAGTCTTCCGGCTTCGAGCAAACATACGTGGGGACGTTGGACAGGATAGCATCTTCGCTCATATAGTATCGAATAATTTCCGGCACATACGCATAGATCGCCTTGTCGTCCGCAATGCCTGACC
>JAGQOZ010001015.1 GCA_020426955.1 Planctomycetales bacterium | reverse complement strand
GCACGATTGATCTTAGCCAAGTCGGCCAACGCTTGCGGATGATCTTCCAATTCCAATTCTAAGAGTTCCACAGAATTTTGCACTCGTTGCAACGCATTGCGGCTTTCATGCGCCAGACCTGCCATGGTTTGACCAATGGCAGCCAGACGTTCTGCTTGTAGCAAGCGTTTCTGAGCGGTGATCAGATCGGTAATGTCCAGACCTACGGTTAAGACGCCCGTGACTTTGCCATCCATGTCCTTCAAGACGGTATTCGACCAACGAATGTCACACGTTTGTCCGGTCTTGGTCAAGATTGGATTGATGATGCCTCGCGATTCCAATTGCTGCACGGTTCGTTCAAACACGTCACGAATTCTGGGGCGATCTTCTTCCGGAATGAACGTTTCAAACCAGTCGTGATCCGCGACTTCCTCCAACGAATAGCCGGTTAGTTCCGCCAAGTACGGATTGAATCGCACAATTCGGCCGTGTGTATTCAGCACTAAGATAATGGCTTCCGCGGTTTCCAGAATGGTTTGTGCGAATTGACGTTCTTCGCGTAATTCTTTTTCTGTCCGACGTTTTTGAGCGATGCGAATCAGGCTGGCTCGCAACGCATCTGGGTTAATGGGTTTGATGATATAGTCGGCGGCTCCAGCGCGTAGCGCGGCTATGGTACCGTCTAGATCGGCGTACCCGGTGACGACAATCACTTCGCTCATCGGCAGCGCCGACTTGAACGCCGGAATCAATTCGTCGGCCACGCCGTCGGGTAGATTACGGTCCAGAATGACAACATCCCAAGTCCCGCTCTTCGCACGAACCAATGCCGATTTGGCGGCCGATTCAAGCGTCACTTGATGGTCATCTAGACTCAAGATGTCTCGCAAGTTTTCGCTGGCGTCAGCGTCGTCTTCGACAATCAGAACTCGTAAGCGATTCGGCATAGGTCGTGCCCCAAAATGAATTCCCAATTTAGCGGAACGGCGTGAGCGGTCCGATTCGGCAAAACCGAACGGCTGGCATCAGTTCGCGCTCTGTCGCTTCCTTTGATTTGCAGAATCTATTTCGGGACGCGTCCATAAATAAAGAGTCTTTCGATTTCGAATAGCCCGTTGCCAGTTGGCTGGAAGGTGTAGATGTATCTCTATGATTTCGGCGCATCA
>JAGQOZ010001014.1 GCA_020426955.1 Planctomycetales bacterium | reverse complement strand
CCAAAATGTTTCCGCTGTGGATGCTTAAGTATCTGCCCAACATGGCCGCCTGTCACGTGGCTATTGCCCATGATGCTCGAGGCCCTAACAACACCATTGTCTTGGGCGAAGCGTCCAGCTTGTTAGCGGTTAGTGAAGCGGCCAGTTACATTCAACGAGGTATGGCGGACGTGATGATGGCTGGCGGCACCGGCTCTCGACTAAATCTGACAAATATGCTTTACCGAGGTGACTGGGATTTGTCCAAGCGAAACGACGATCCGTCCGCCGCCATGCGACCGTTTGACAAGGATCGCGACGGCACCGTCAATGGCGAAGGTTCCGCCGTGGTGATGCTGGAAAGTCGTCGTCATGCGGAGCGCCGAGGTGCACCGATTATGGCGCAGTTGTTGGCCACGCATTCGACCGTGGATGTCGGTGGTTCGAAAAAAACAAGAATAGAAGCGGTGGAACGGTCCATTGAAGGCGTCATGAAGTCGGGACAAATTGATCCCACATCGATTGCCCATATCAACGCCCACGGCGCCAGCACGGTCGATGACGATACAATGGAAGCAACCGCGATTGCCAACATCTTGGGCGACGTTCCCGTCACCGCTCCGAAAAGTTACTTCGGTTCCCTGGGCGCTGGCAGCGGATTGGTAGAATTGGTGGCGTCGGTCCTTTCGCTACAACATGGACGCGTTCCGCCAACATTGAACTACAAATCGCCCGATCCCGATTGTCCCATTAACGTTGTCCATCAACAAACACTGGAATCCAACTTGCCCGTAGCCATTTGCTTGAATCAATCTTCGACGGGGCAAGCGGTCAGTGTCGCGTTACAAGCGGCCGAATAGATCGGAGAACCGTCGATGTCATTTTGTGCGTATTGGCTCTTCTTAGCGAATGGAACCAAATAGGCGGACTCATGTTATCTGGAATATCTGTCGTCTGTTTTGCTTCCAGCTACGCGGTGGTGTTAGGCCTAGAGCTGAGTCGGTTCTTTTTTCGCGCCACCATTCGCAAAGCGGTATCCATTGGATTTACGGTAGCCGGTTTGTTCGCGCATCTGTACTTCTTGGCATCGCTGCTTTGGCAAGACGAACCGGTCGCTCGTTGGTACTTTGGCTGCTTAGCCTTGGCCGCCGCTTTGGCGCTGACCTATTTGATCAT
>JAGQOZ010001013.1 GCA_020426955.1 Planctomycetales bacterium | reverse complement strand
GTCCCGTTTTGGCGGGCAGCAATACCGTCTCTAGCTTGAGACCGTCGAACGTTTCCAATACCAATTTGGTTGAACCATCCACTGCGGAAACCGATCGATGGACTTCCGTCAAGACTTGCGGAGCGAAGTATGCGGCAGCCAATTCCGCGAATGGTCCTAATCGAGCCACGCAGGAATCTAGCGGTTCGTGCAATTGATACATGGCAAACCGCATGCGACGAATGCGATCCGGATCAATGCGGTTTGCTTGGCGAAACGCTTCCACGGCCGGCGCATCATGCCACGACGGCCGACGAATGGCTTGGCGGGTCACGGTGTTAGTCTTCCAGGATCACTTCAATGCCGCTGCAGATCGGCTGGCCTTCCTTGGGAATAAAACGAACTCGCAGCTCGTCGTCCAGCCGCACGTTGGCGTATTCCTTGACGATTCCCAAATGCGTTCCGCCAGTTGCGGCCACCACGTCCAGATCTTCTTCCACGATTTGACCGTTGATTGACACACTGAAAATGCGCTGCCCCGGCTGTATATCTGCGTCCAGTTCCGCAAACGTCAGCCGAATGGTATGCGACAACTTGTTGGCAATATTCGCTTCCGGACGGTCGAAAGGTTCAATGATTAGCCGAGGTGCATCTTTGGCGTCGCTAACAAACGCTTTGGCATTGCGTTTTCCCGATCCGGAAATCACAAAGGCCAAGGCATTGCCTTTTTGCCAATCGCTACGATTCACAATTTGGCGAATCAATTTGGTCAAATCCGGAGTGCGTTGTGCTTCGGTCACATCGCCGGCATTTTCCCAAGCAGCTGGCGTCCAAGCAATTGGTTCGGCCAGCAAGGTTCGCGACGTCACATTGTGGGCCGACGAACCGAATTCGGCGGCGTTCCCAGAATCTTGCAGGCCAATCTGCAGCGAAGTTGCTTCGTCGGCAGCGTCTTTGGCCGTGAATTGAATGTAGGCGTGGCGAATTTTTTCGTTCTTGGCAATCGAAATATCCGCAAACCGAATTCCCACCGTTTGATCTTCCGCATCCTTGACCATTTCCAAGTCACTGCTGCTGACATTGATGCTGCCGTCGGGTTGTTCTTCCACATCATCGTTGGCGGATTTAACAGTGAAGACCAGTCCGTCTTCCGACGTCGGTGTTTTGAACTTCAGCGGGATGACCAATTCGTCCAAGCCTTGCGCGTT
>JAGQOZ010001012.1 GCA_020426955.1 Planctomycetales bacterium | reverse complement strand
AAGTGGCGTGGGTGGAAGTGAATGACCAAGACTTGTCAGTCGAATTGCTGCGAGCCGGCTTAGCATGGCACGACCGCTATGTGCCAGAACTGGAACCGCTAGAACAGGCAGCTCGTGAAGCACGAATCGGCCTTTGGCGAGACGCCAACCCCATGTCACCTCGGACTTGGCGGCAACAGCATCCGTAGAATTGCATTTCTCTGGCGGCCAGGCGGTAACGCACGCGTTGGAAAGTCTCGCCTGCCAGCTTCCGGTCAGCACACGTGGTTTGTAGTGCCGCCTTGAGGCGGAATCTCTGCTGGATGGAATGTCTGCCTAAAAGCGGCACTACCAATCATGGCGCCGCCAGCTAAGATTGCAGCGCCAATTGACCGCACGCGGCCTGCACGTCGTCGCCCAGGCTGCATCGAATGGTGGTAAAGATTCCGGCAGATCGCAAAATATTCGCAAAGGCATCTCGATCCGGCCGACTGGTCGCTTGCCAATCGCGAATGTGTGGCACCGCGTTGTAGGGAATCAAGTTTACGTGAGCCGGCATACCCTGCAAAAAATCGACCAACGCCCAAGCATCTGAATCTCGATCATTGACGCCGGCAATCAAGATATGTTCGATCATCAGCGAACCTTGCTTACCGGCGTGATGTTTGCGAGCGACTTCGGCCAGCGTTTCGCGAAAAGCCTGCCAATCCCAGCAACGACTCCACGGCACCAATTTCGCTCGTAGTTCTGGCACGGCACTGTGCAAACTAACGGCTAGGTTAATTCCTGGATAACGATCCAGCAGTCGACACATCGCCTCCGGCACGCCCACCGTGGAAACCGTGACGCGTTTGGCAGGCAAGTCAAAGAACTGACCATCCAGCAACAGATCTAACGTTGCAAATAAATGCGATTCGTTATCCAGCGGTTCGCCCATGCCCATGAAGACGACATTGCGTAATCGCTTGCCGGTGGCGCGAGCGATCCGTGCGGCCAACAGAACCTGGTCCAGCATCTCCGCGTCCGAGACGTTGCGCTGCCAGCCCATTCTGGCTGTCGCACAAAACGGACAGCCCGCGGCGCAGCCGATTTGCGAAGATACGCACACGGTTATGCGTCCCGTTTTGGCGGGCAGCAATACCGTCTCTAGCTTGAGACCGTCGAACGTTTCCAATACCAGTTTGGTTGAACCATCCACTGCGGAAACCGATCGATGGACTTCCGTCAAGACTTGCGGAGCGAAGTAT
>JAGQOZ010001011.1 GCA_020426955.1 Planctomycetales bacterium | reverse complement strand
ATCCCGAATATCAAGCGTTCATCGATCGCTACTGGCCGGCGAACGGCACAGAACGGAAGGCTCGCAAGTTCAGCTATGTGGAATTGACCATCTGCGAACTGGTAGAAGCGTTTTACGGATAGTTTCAGAATCTTATCGAATAAGGGAAATGTCATGAGAAATTTGTCACAGCAACTTAATCGGATTGAATCGGAATACTTGGTGTTGGTAGACGTGTTGGGCGCCGACGGGATCGAAATACCGGCAGTGTTGGCCCATGGGACGGAAGATGAATGCCGAATCCACGCTCAGGCGGCCACGCCGTACGTAAGGCGTCGTGAAGCGGTGATGCAGGAATACGGTGACCAATCGCCGTTGCCGCCGCATCTGGCCACGATTTGGGCGAATTCCCAGCCACATGAGCAAACCGAACCGGACATTCGTTGGATCGCCGAGCGGCACGTGGCGTTGTACTGGCCGCCGAACTGGGAGTTTCGATCTAAGGCGATGGCCTACGCCAAGCAATGCAGCCAAGCAGTTTACGCTCACGCAAAGTCTGACAAAGTGGAAATTCTGTTTTTGCTGTTGTTGGAGGACGAGGACGGTTTGAAACAAGAGCTGCGGGAATTCTTTGAAAGCGTCGAGGTGTGAGATGAACGAAGTACAGATTTTTAATCACGAAATGTTTGGTGATATTAGAACGACGTTCCAAGACGGCACAATTTGGTTCATTGCAAAGGACGTTGCAAATTCTCTTGGCTATACCAATCCGCAAAAGGCCATACGCGACCACTGCAGAGGGGTGAACGAAACGCTCCTACCTACAAACGGAGGAGTTCAGCGTATTGCCGTCATCCAAGAAGCCGACGTTTACCGGTTGGTCATGCGTTCTCAGCTTGAATCTGCAGTGACGTTTCAGGATTGGGTTTGCGAAGAGGTTCTGCCGTCTCTTCGAAAAACTGGCAACTACGTCATTGGAGGAATCGAACTGCCGAATCTTTCTGATCCTGTCGCGCTGGCTCGGGCATGGGCCGACGCATTCGAGCAAAAGAGGATCGCCGAGGAAAAAGTTCAGGAAATGAAACCGAAGGCAGATTTCTACGATGCAGTCACCGCAGACGATACAGTCTGCCAGCTTGGCGTGGTCTGCCAAATGATCGAAGGAATGCCAGGACGTAATACGCTGTTCCGCTATCTTCGCGAGCAAGGCGTTTTGATTTCTAGCGGCGACCGCAAGAACCATCCAATGCAGACCTACGTCGA
>JAGQOZ010001010.1 GCA_020426955.1 Planctomycetales bacterium | reverse complement strand
ACAACTTCAAAACCTACGCGTCGCAACTAGAAAAACGCGCAACTTCAAAACGCGTCAGCAAAGGACCGCGTAAAGGTCGTTTGAATCGTGGCGAATTGCCGAGTATCATCCTGGCTGACGATTCACTATTCAACTCGGCTCGTTCCCACGAAAGTATCTTCGCATGCATTGGCATCGCTTCGTTTGGCTTATTGCTTCCATTCTCTGGGCTTCGTCCATTGCATTCGCCGCAGATCGTCCGAACATCATTTACATCATGGCGGATGATATGGGCTATTCGGACATTGGCTGTTACGGCAGTGAAATTGATACGCCCCATCTGAACCAACTGGCCGCCAACGGTTTGCGGTTTACGCAGTTCTACAATACCGCTCGCTGCTGCCCTACTCGAGCCAGTCTCCTGACGGGCCTGTATCCGCATCAAGCCGGCGTGGGGCATATGATGAATGATCGAGGCCACGATGGTTATCGAGGTGAATTGAATCGAAATTGTGTGACCATTCCGGAAGTTCTACAAACTGCCGGCTATCGAACCTACATGGTTGGCAAGTGGCATGTCACCAAGAAAGTTCGACCGCTAGGCGAACAAGATAAAGCGAATTGGCCGTTGCAGCGAGGTTTCCAGCGGTTTTACGGCACCATTCATGGCGCAGGCAGTTTCTTTGATCCCAACACGCTGACTCGAGACAATCAGTTCATATCGCCTTTTGCCGATTCGCAATATTCGCCCGATCTCTTTTATTACACCGATGCCATTTCTCATCACGCGGTTCGCTACATCAACGAACACCAGGAATCCCATTCGAACGAACCATTCTTTCTGTACGTCGCCTACACCGCCGCGCATTGGCCGATGCATGCCAAGGAACGCGACATTGCCAAATACAAAGGCAAATACAACGCCGGGTATCAGGCCATTCGAGACGCTCGCTACCAACGCATGTTACAGCTGGGCGTGATCGATCAGCAGTCGACCGTCAACTGGTCGATTCCGGACGATTGGAAAGAGACGGAATTTTTTGAATGGGATATTCGCAACATGGAAGTCTACGCGGCCATGATTGATTGCATGGATCAAGGCATTGGCCGCATTCTGCATTCACTGGAAGCGGCGGGCCAGTTGGACAACACGTTGATTTGCTTCTTGCAAGACAACGGTGGCTGTGCGGAAGCCTACGGTCGTCACGCCAATGGTCAAGATCGTCTGGAACAACCTTCGCTGGAAACGCTGGCGGCGGACTACTTGCAACCCGACATGCAACCCAAACA
>JAGQOZ010001009.1 GCA_020426955.1 Planctomycetales bacterium | reverse complement strand
CGTTATCGATGACACGCCCTACTCGGGCGACTTCGCAGAAGTGGCCCACGCACATTAGGAATCCGACACTATGTTTTGGATGATTGTGAAAGCTCAAATCTCGGCGGTGGTAATTGTCGCTGTCGCCGAGATTTCGGGTCGTGTTCCCAGGCTTGGAGCACTGCTTTTAACACTACCCATCGTCAGTATTCTTGCCTTCATCATGACATGGAACAAAGACCATGAAATGAGCACTATTACCCAGCTAGCTCGGGAGACTTTGGTGCTTGTTCCTTTGGGGTTGCCATTTTTCGTGCCGTTTGCATTTGCCAACCAGACCGGACTGACGTTCTGGCCGAGCTTTGCACTTGGCGTAATTTTGGCATCGCTTACCATCGGAACCTGGTTTTGGATCGGGAAGTTCGCACCTACGTGAATGCTATCGGATTCGTACTCTTGGTAGCAGTGAGCCTTTATTGAAACGCCGGGCCCTGGTAATGGGGTTTGCGGTTGGCGCGAGCAATGGCCGATGGTCAGTGACGCTACAAGGAGTTTCGAGTTTGAACAATCAGTCTGAAGTCGTTATTCGCTTGGCGTGTTTTTTCTTCGTGCTGCTTGCGATGGTCGTATGGGAATTGCTTGCGCCTCGCCGCGAACTGTCGTTGAAACGGCGTTGGCGGTGGAGTAGCAACTTCGGTCTTGTCATCTTGAATGGAATTCTGGTTCGATTCTTAATGCCGATCACGGCCGTGGGCGCCGCACTGCTCGCTCAATCATCTGGCTATGGATTTCTGAATTTCGTGGATTGGCCCACGTGGCTGGAAATTATGCTAGGGGTCGTTGCTTTTGACCTTGCGATTTACGGTCAACACCTGCTGTTCCACAAGGTTCCGTGGTTGTGGCGTTTGCACATGGTCCACCATGCAGACGTGGATTTTGACGTGACGACAGGGCTGCGGTTTCACACTTTTGAGATACTTATTTCCGTGTTGATTAAGTTAGCGGTCGTCTTTCTACTGGGGCCAGCCGCCATCGCGGTCGCTATTTTTGAAATACTGCTCAATGCGACGTCAATGTTCAATCACAGTAATATCTCGATACCGCTGTGGCTCGACAAGACGTTGCGTTTTGTGGTGGTCACACCGGACATGCACCGCGTGCATCATTCGGTCATTCGATGCGAAACAAATAGCAACTATGGATTCAACCTTCCCTGGTGGGATTACCTCTTTCGGACTTATCTATCACAACCGCAAGATGGCCACGACCAGATGACGATTGGAGTCAGTGACTATCGCGACGAAATTCA
>JAGQOZ010000100.1 GCA_020426955.1 Planctomycetales bacterium | reverse complement strand
GCGTTCAGCAATGTTTGCGGCTGCCCTGATTTGTCCAAAACGGCAACCGCAGAATAAGTGGTCCCCAAATCGATTCCAACTGCCAACGATTCCTGCATTCAACGGTCCTAACGGAGGTTTTGCGAGAAGAAAAAATTACTTTAGCAGCGCCGGACTTTTCCAGCTAGAAGAATGATTGGTTCGTCACTACGGTAGCCGTGTGCCAAGAATGAAGAAGTGGTGAAATAAGTGAAACTTTGGGACGAATGAGGAAGTACTCACGAATAGCTGACGCCGCACGAATGTTGGAAATTCGGGTCGTTTGGTAAATGCTTTGCCGTTATATTCGAAGGTCAAACCATTGCTCGGTCCATGACGCTGTTCGCGTCGTCCGTTCATATCTAGGAAGAAAAATGTTACGAAATCTACACGCCAGCTTGGCTTTTTGCATTGGTACTTGTCTGATAGGAACGCTGTGGGCGGAATCGGCAGCAACGCCCAACCCGGTGGGCAAAACGGTAGACAGTTTCTCTCTGAAGGACGCGTACGGCAAACAGCATTCGTTGTCAGATTATGCGGACAAAGACGTGGTAGTGCTGCTGTTCTTAGGCACGGAATGTCCTTTGGTCAAGCTCTATTCGAACCGCTTGAATCAACTGGCGGAAGATTATGCGGACAAGTCGGTGGCGCTGATCGGCGTGAATGCGAATTCGCAGGATTCTATCACCGAAATGCTGGCGTTTATCAATCGTCACAAGATGACCTTTCCGTGGCTCAAGGACACAGGCAATCAATTGGCCGATCAATTGGGCGCGGTGCGAACGCCCGAAGTCTTTGTCTTGGATCAGGATCGCACCGTGCGCTACTGGGGCCGAATCGACGACCAATTTGGCATTGGGTATCTGCGAGACAAGCCGGAAAACAATTATCTGATCGATGCAATTGACGCTTGCCTGGCAGGTAAGCCGGTGGCGGTTGCTCAGGCGGAATCAGTGGGCTGTTATATTGGCCGAGTGATCAAAGTAGAACCCCAAGGTGAAATTACGTACAGCAAACATGTGGCACCGATTTTCAACCAGCGATGTGTGGAATGTCATCGTGACGGTCAGATTGCGCCGTTCACGTTGACCAGCTACCACGACACGGTAGGTTGGGGCGAAACCATTATGGAAGTGATTGACGAAAATCGCATGCCGCCGTGGAATGCGAATCCAAAACACGGCAGCTTCCAAAATGACGCGCGATTGTCACCTGCAGAAAAAGAGGTTGTCTTTCAATGGATTGAAAACGGCATGCCCGAAGGCAATCCGGCAGACCTGCCCTCGCCACCCGAATTTGCCGAAGGCTGGCGTATTGATGTTCCGGACCAGATTATTCATATGCGAGAATCCCAGCAGCCGTTTGCCGTGCCGGCAGATGGTGTCGTGGAATATCAGTATTTCACTGTCGATCCAGGTTGGGACGAAGATAAATACATCACCGCTGCGGAAGCCAAGCCGGGCAATACGGGCGTGGTCCACCATATCATTGCTTTTGTATGGCCGCCCGGCGCGGAACGTTTTCAACTAGACGCCATGTTGGTCGGTTATGCACCTGGTGCACCGCCTACCGAATTCAAAGACGGAGCGGCCATGTTCGTTCCGGCTGGTTCCAAATTGGTCTTTGAAATGCACTACACTCCTAATGGTTCGCCGCAAGAAGATCTGAGCTACGTGGGCGTCAACTTCACCACTAAGGACAAGGTACAGAAGATTGTCAAAGGCGGCATGACCATCAATACGGACTTTGCCATTCCGCCGAAAGCTGCGAACCACCAAGTGGAAGCCGGCATGACGTTTGCGCGAGACCACTTGTTGTTGTCGATGTCACCGCATATGCATTTGCGAGGCAAAGCGTTTACCTACGAAGCGATCTATCCGGACGGCAACAAAGAGATCCTGTTAGACGTACCCAACTACGACTTCAATTGGCAGCTCACCTACCAATTGGCCGAACCGAAGTTGATGCCGGCCGGAACCAAGCTCCGCTGTGTGGCCACTTTCGACAATTCGGAACGGAATCTATCCAATCCAGATCCAACCGACACGGTTCGCTGGGGCCAGCAGAGTTGGGAAGAGATGATGATTGGTTTCTTCACCACCATGCCCGCTTCGGCCACCAACGCCCCCGACGCCAGTGTCGATCCAACGGGAACGTGGACGTGGTCGCTGCCCGGTCGTCAGGGGACTTCCGAGCATGAAATCAAAGTGGAATTAGTCGAGCCGAATCGACTGTCCGGCGAATACGCTGGCTTAGGCATTCAGCGCGATTTGCAAAGCGGACATGTTTACGGTGACCGCATCCAATTTGATGTGCCGATTGTGTTGTCCGGCCGTCAGCTGACCGCTGTCTTTGATGGCCAAGTCCAAGACAACCAAATCACGGGCCAGATCATTCTGGAATCCGGTTTCGGCGGACAGAAACTTCCCTGGAACGCCAAGAAAGTTGATTAGTTTTTCAACCGGCGATGATGACAGTATTGCCGGGCTCCGGGCGCGTTTTCAAATACTAAGCGTCCGCGGTCAGGCTTTCCCAAGCAGAGATCATCGCGCTGGTCGCTCGTTGAACATCTTCTTCAGACGTGTTCCAGCCTAGGCTCAAGCGAATGGTGCCCATCGCCTTGGACTGCGTCAGCCCTATGGAGTGCAGTGTATCCGAAATGTGTTCCGTGCCGCTGTGGCATGCGGCACCGGTAGACGCCAACACTTCGGGACAACGGTTTAGAAGATAGTAACCGGACACACGAGGAAAATTGACACTCAACGTGTTCGGCAAACAATGGTCTCGATGGCCATTGAAGGTAATGCCGGGAATGGCGTCTTCTAGTCCAGACTGGAGCAAGTTTCGCAGACGCGCGATCCGGTCCGCGTTTTCGGGAAGACTACGAGCGGCCAGTTTGGCGGCGGCACCCAAGGCGACAATGTAGGGTGTGTTTTCCGTGCCAGGCCGCAAGCCCTGTTCATGTCCGGCACCGTGTAAGACCGGTTGCAGAGGGATTCCGCAGCGAACATACAACGCACCAATGCCTTTGGGCGCGTACAGTTTGTGGCCGGCCAACGTAAGCAAGTCGACACCCAATTCGTCTACGTCGGTGCGGATCTTGCCGATGGACTGCGCGGCGTCAGTATGCAACAAAACTTTGTGGCGGCGACAGATTTTGGAAATCTCTTGGATCGGCTGGATCGAACCGATTTCGTTGTTCGCGTGCATGATACTGACAATCTTGGTGTCTTCGCGAATCGCGGCTTCAACTGCATGGGGATCAACAATCCCTCGCTCATCCGTGCCTACCACCGTCAACTGGCAGCCCATGCGATTCAGATACGATGCCGGTTCTTTGACGGCCGGGTGTTCGATCGAAGAAATCACAATGTGCCCCGCAAACCGGTCGGCTTCTTGGCAGACCCCTTTGAGCGCCAGGTTGTTCGCTTCGGTACCGGTTCCGGTAAAAATGATTTCGTCCGAAGCCGCGCCCAACAACATCGCCACACTTTCTCGAGCATCTTCAATGGCTTGACTACAAGCACGTCCCAATACATGACCGCTGGACGGATTTCCGAAGTGGTCCGTCAAAAATGGTCGCATGGCCTCAAACACCGTGGGGGCCACGGGCGTGGTGGCGTTGTAGTCCAAATAGATCTGCCGCATGGTTGGCTTTCTGCGCAAAGGTGCGTCTCAGTCGGTACATTCAAAGAATCGAGCACTTCGGATCATACGCCATTCCACCGGTCGGGAAAAGCGACACATGGGAGCGCACGGACAAACCAATTCTGCCATTCCGGTTAGCACGCGCGTCCCGTTGTCCACGACCGACTGATCGTGGTCGACATGCGGTTAACCAATGCGGCTTGCGTACTTACTGTTCTTTTGGCGCCGGAGCGGTTCCATCTAATCGAAACGACCGGAATGAATTCCATGGCACTGAAAAGTTTTGCCGTTCAGCGAAAATTTGCCGGCAAGTTTTTCCTGCTAGCTTCGATGAATCACATCGGATGAACAGACACAGACTTATTGCGCGCAAGCGTGACCAAAGGACGATGCAATGGAGCAATTGGACGAGATCGTCAAGGAGTTCTTGGTTGAGAGCTACGAAAACCTGGACCAGCTAGATAGTGACCTGTTGGCCCTGGAAGAAGTTCCGGATGACTTGGATAGACTGGCGAGTATTTTCCGCACGATTCATTCGATCAAAGGAACGTCGGGATTTCTGGCATTTCCCAACTTGGAAAAGGTGACGCACGTTGGCGAAAACCTGTTGGTCCCGCTGCGCGATGGCGAACTTCGCTTGACCAACGAAATTGCCGACGGTTTGTTGGCGATGGTCGACGCCGTGCGCGATATTTTGCGACAGATCGAATCAACCGGAGTGGAAGGTGAAGGCGAATATGCCGATCTGCTGAGTCGTCTGGAACAGCTGAAAGACCCCGGGGCTGCCGCTCCGCCAATTACTACAGACGAAAGCAGCGATTTCTCCGACAATCCAGGCGACAACGATAACGCCGGCGGAAGCGAGGCGACCATCGCTCCAGCCGCGACGACAGAAGACACCATCGCCGTTGCTGAACATTCGTCCGAAACAGCAGCGGATTTCACTGCATTGGAAGCAACCGCATCGCTTGATGGCCAATCGCCCAGCTCTAACACGGCGGATTCTTCGTCCGAAGTGGCCGCTTCCGAATCTGCTTCGCCGGCGCCAACGCCGCCACAGAAACCTGCGCCCGAGACTCAGCCCACGCCGGTTGCCAAGGCGGTCGAGCCGAAACGAGGTTCGGACGAACCCGATCGAAGCAGCCACAATTTGGCCGATTCCACGGTGCGTTTGGACGTTAAGCTGCTTGATCGACTGATGAATCTGGTAGGCGAACTAGTGTTATCTCGCAACCAGATCATCCAATTTAGTCGGCGCATTGAAGACGCCAGCATAACAGCCGCGTGTCAGCGATTGAATTTGATTACCACCGAGCTGCAAGAAGGCGTGATGAAGACTCGCATGCAGCCAATTCGCAACGCGTGGAGCAAACTGCCTCGAGTTGTCCGGGACTTGGCCAGTTCGTGCGGCAAGCAAGTGGAAGTGGTGATGGAGGGAGCGGAGACGGAATTGGACAAGACCATCTTGGAGGCCATCAAAGATCCGTTGACGCACATTGTGCGCAATTCGGTAGACCATGGAATTGAAAGTCCTGATGTTCGTGAATCGAATGGCAAACCCAAAGAAGGCACGCTGTGGTTGCGTGCGTTTCATGAAGGTGGCCAAGTCAATATTGAAATTGTCGACGATGGTGGTGGCATCAATATTGCGCGAGTGAAAGAGAAGGCGATTAGCCGCGGCTTGGTTTCGGAAGAGCAAGTCGAACAGATGACGGAACGCGAACTGACCAATCTAGTGTTGCTGCCAGGTTTTTCCACGGCCGCCAAGGTCACCAACGTTTCGGGGCGAGGCGTCGGCATGGACGTGGTGAAGACCAATGTCGAAAAGATTGGCGGGACGTTGGACATTCATAGCGTGCCGGGCAAGGGCACTACCCTACGAATCAAAATTCCGCTGACGTTGGCCATTGTGCCCGCTTTAATCATAACGTCTGACGGAGATCGCTATGCCATTCCGCAAGTGAGTTTGCTGGAGTTGGTGCGGTTGGAAGGGGATCGAGCGAAAAGGGAAATCGAAACTATTCACAGCGTTCCGGTCTATCGACTGCGCGGCAATTTGCTGCCCTTGCTGTATTTAAATCAAGAATTGCGAACGGCCACGTTTTCGCCGGAAACCAAGACGTCGGAAACGGTCAATATTGTGGTTTTGCAGGCGGAAGACCGGCAATTTGGACTGGTGGTGGACGAAATCAACGACACGCAGGAGATCGTGGTAAAGCCGCTTTGTGATCAACTGCAAAGTATTTCGGCGTACGCCGGCGCCACCATTATGGGCGACGGAACCGTAGCGTTGATCTTGGATGTGCTGGGACTGGCGCGTCAAGGAAATGTGGTCACCGAGAATCACGAAAAGGCGATCAGCAACGCCGGTTTTCGTTCGAACGACCAAGGCACTCGCGGTCATTCTGTGTTGATAGTCGATCCCGGGGATGGAGGTCGCGTTGCCATACCGCTCAGCAGTGTTGCTCGTTTGGAAGAATTTGACGCCAGTCGAATTGAGCAAGTGAATCACCGGCCGGTGGTGCAATACCGAGGTCAAATTATGCCGTTGGTTGGTGTCGATGGTGCGCCGACCTATGCCAGTGGTTCGTCCGACTTGATTCATGTTGTGGTGCATTCAAGAAACGGTCGCGACATCGGTGTGTTAGTCGGCAGCATTTTGGACATTGTTACGGAATCGAACATCGACTTGGCCTCAGAAGAACGCATCATCGACGGACGTGTCACTCAAGTTGTTGATCTGTCACGTACCCTTGCGCACTTAGCGCTGCCAGATGAATTTTCTGCGGCATAGAAAAGGAACCACATGAACGCGACGGCTACTACTTCTTTGCGAGAAACCTTCTGCACGTTCACATTAGGGGATCTATTCTTTGGTGTTGAAGTTCTTCAAGTGCAAGAGGTAATTCGACATCAACGGATGACTCGCGTGCCTCTGGCTCCAGAACGTATCCAAGGCCTCATGAATTTGCGAGGCCAGATAGTGACGGCACTGGACTTAGGAACTCGACTCGGATTCGCTCGCCGATCGCACGACGAAGCCATGAACGTGGTGATTCGCACGCCCGATGGTGTAGTGAGTTTGTTAGTGGACGAAATTGGAGACGTGGTCGAAGTCAACCGTCAGCAATTCGAACCGCCGCCAGATACATTGCAAGGGGTTTCTCGGGAACTGATCCGAGGCGCCTATAAGTTAGAAGGCCGACTACTGTTAGTTTTAGATATTCAAAAGGCAATCAATGAAGCGGCGTAAGGTGATGGTCGGAAATACCCCAACGCACCAATCACGCGACATAGAAGGTAAACCGAAATGGGACATGTCCAGATGATTCAAAAGCTGAAAGTGAGCACCAAGATCTACTTGCTAGTGGCGTTGTTTGCCATCGGGATCAGTGTCTACGGTACATGGTCTTACCTGACATTGTCGATGGCCAAGGTGGATGGCCCCTATTATAACAAGATTATTCAAGGCAAAGATTTGGTCGCGGACGTCTTACCGCCACCACAATATATTGTGGAAGCGTACTTGTTGTCACTGCACGCCGCCAACGAAGTAGAATCGGGCGCCAAGGATGCGGAACTGGAAGCCATTGCTAGGCAATTTACGGAATACCGAGCGAACTTTGAACGACGTCACGAATTTTGGCTACAGCAATTGACGCCGGGTGACTTGCGTACCGCGCTAACGGTGGAGGCCTATGAACCGGCCGTACAATTTTTTGATACGGTGGAACTGGAGTTCATGCCCGCGTGCTTAGAGCGGAACGAAGCCTTGGTGCATCAACTGGCGTCGGGAAAGTTGCAAGAGGTGTTTCACGTTCATCGCAAGGCGGTGGATCGAGTGGTCCAGTTGGCCATCGAAGAAAACAAGGGAGTCGCCGGTGAAGCGCAAAAGGTAGCTTCGTCTGGCACGTTTTGGTCCATTGCCTTTGCCACGGGACTGGTTCTATTCGGAGCGGGATGCGGTTGGTTTACGGTTCGCGAAACCGTTAGCCCCTTGCAGTCCACGGCCCAGCGGATGCTGAAAGTATCAAACGAAGAACTGGGACGCATCGGACGGCGAATGCAAGAGAACGCGGAAGCGACATCTCAGCAAGCTACCTTGGCCAGTGGAGCGTCTGAAGAGGTGAGTGCGAACGCCACGGCATTGGCTTCGGCGGTGGAAGAATTTGACGCCAGCATTCGGGAGATTTCTGGCAACGCTACTAGCGCGGCTTCGGTAGCTCGATCAGGCGTCGACGCTGCTCGGCAAACCAACGCTACGATCACCAAGTTGGGCGAAAGCAGCCTGGAAATTGGTAACGTCATCAAAGTGATCAATTCGATTGCCGAACAAACTAATCTGTTGGCCTTGAACGCCACCATCGAAGCGGCTCGAGCTGGCGAAGCGGGCAAAGGGTTTGCCGTGGTCGCCAACGAAGTGAAGGAATTGGCCAAAGAAACCAGCAAGGCCACGGAAGACATTACGCGGAAGATCGAAACCATCCAAGTGGATACCAAGGAAGCGGTCGAAGCGATTGGCCGAGTGACGTCGATTATCAATGACATCAACGAATCACAGAATGCCATTGCCAGCGCCGTAGAAGAACAAAGCGCCATGACGGCGGAAATCAGCCGCAACATTGCCGAAGTTGCGCATGGCAGTGACGAAATTGCCAGGAACATTTCGCACGTAGCGGAAGCAGCACTGTCGACATCCAGCGGCACCGAACAAACGCTTAGTGTGGCTCACGAAATCGAAGATATGGCCATGGAGTTAATGGCTTTGATTTCCGAACGTTCACGTCAAGCTTCCAATTCGAATCAAGAATCCAGTTCGTCGTTACCGGCTCCTGCGGGTAAAGGCAAGTATCGAATTCGCGAGGCCGCCAATGACGGATTCATGCAGTCTGTATAGGAGCAAAGCAAGTGTGTCCAGAAGCATTCCATTTGCACAACACAGGAGCAAACGCCGATGAACGCCTTGATAGTTGATGATTCGCGCGCCATGCGTCGGATCTTGCGAGGGATTGTCACCCAGCTGGGATTTGATGTGATTGAAGCCAGCAATGGTGCGGAAGGCTACGACAAGTTGGTCGCCAACGAAGATATCGAATTGGTCCTAGTCGACTGGAACATGCCGGTGATGAACGGCATTGAATTGGTCAAAAAAGTTCGCTCAGAGCCGCGTTACGAAACGCTCAAAATGGTCATGGTGACCACAGAAACAGAACCACAACAGATGGCGCGGGCCATCATGGCTGGTGTCGACGAATTTGTCATGAAACCTTTTACCTCGGACATCTTGATTGACAAGTTCAAGTTGATTGGCGTGCGCATGCCGCAGTCGTCGTAGCCAGTTGCCAAACTCCACTTACAGTTGATTGATCTACCATCTCCAGAAAGCCCCAATCATGTCCGCAGAATTGCAAGAACAGGATCTTTCCGCTAACGATTCGGTCACTTGGTATCCGTCAATGGATTTGATTCGTCAGATCAAGGGTGCCGTGGGAACCATGAAAATGCTTCCCGAAGTCGCGGTTCGCGCACTCGACTTGGCGCGCGACCCGGACGTGACGATTAACGAATTTGCCGGCGTGATTCAGCAAGATGTGAGCTTGGCATCGGGCGTCTTGGCCATGGCAAATAGTGTCCTGTATTCGCCTGGACAACCAACAGCCAGTTTAGAGAAAGGGATTGCTCGAGTTGGCTTTCGTCAGTGCCGCAACCTGATTGTGGCCTCCAGTCTGGCCAGCGTCATGAAGAAGATGCCGCTAGAAGAACAGTGGGTGCGAGACGTATTGTGGCAACACAGCGTGACAACGGCATCGATTGCGTTGCATCTGAATCGCAAATTGAAGCTGCAGTTTGATGGAGAAGAGTTTACAGGCGGTCTGTTGCACGACTTTGGTCGCACTCTGATGGCCGTTGCCTTTCCCAAAGAGTTTGCCGCATTTGATCCGTTGGACTTCGATGAAACGGAAGACAATCTGGCCAAGGAAGTAGCGGCCATTGGCAGCGATCATTGTAGCATCGGGGCCTGGTTTGCCGCCGAGCAAGGTTTGCCGGACGTGCTGCAGGAGATCGTTCGCTTCCATCACACTCCTGAACGATCGCATCGACATAGCAAGTTGGTGGCGATAACGGCCGTGGCAGACCATATGGCCAATCACTTCCAGCGTCATGGCGAAGCGGAGGTTTACGATCCGGCGAGCAATCCATTTATCGAGTCATTAGAGAAGGCGGGCGTGAACCAGGTTCGCGAAAAATTTGATCCGATCGCTGCCGAACTTCTCAACCAAGCTGCCGCCGACGCACAGGAATTGCTTGCGTAGCACGTGGTGCTTGAACCAAACCCATTCGGAATCCCAAATCAACACGAAGGCTGTTCCTATGTCAATTCGAATCAAAGTGTTCTTTGCGGACGATTCGTCGGTAGTAAGACGCCTGCTGGGTGACGTTTTGCAAGCGGATCCGCGCATCGACGTAGTTGGCATGGCCAAGAACGGCGCAGAAGCCATCGGTGAATTCGCTCGCGCAAAACCCGACGTCGTCCTACTGGACGTAGAAATGCCGGTCATGGATGGCGTGGATGCCGCGGGTGTCATTCGTTCTATGGACGCGCAGATTCCTATCATCATGTTCAGTTCCATAACCACTCGCGGCGGCGAAGCAACACTTGACGCCTTGGCCAACGGAGCCAACGACTACGTCACCAAGCCGATGGGAACTGGCCACGTTTCGGAAGCCATCAAGCACATTCAAGAGATTCTGATTCCTAAGATCATCGACTGGGGCACTCGCTATCAGATGGCTCTGGAAAATCCGATCAAACCGGCTGTTTCGACGAACACGGCTGCGTCGGCCGGAGCGAAACCGGGGGCTCCCACCTCACGTACAATAGCGCCCGCCGCCAAGCCACTCGGTTCGACACCGCCCGGCTCGGGTTCCAACGCAACGTCGAATCGGACCGGCAGCCGTCGGCCGCCATTGATTGTGGCCATCGGTGTCTCTACTGGAGGACCCGATGCACTTTCCGATTTTGTGCGAATGCTACCTAGCAATTTCTCCGTGCCGATTGTGATAGCGCAACATATGCCTCCGGTCTTCACGCAGTTGTTAGCCAATCGTCTCAATCAAGCGTGCAACCTAGATGTTAAGGAAGCCATCGATGGAAATGAGCTCACACCGGGCACCATTTGGATTGCCCCCGGCGGCAGGCATTTGGCGGTTGCTCGTCAAGGAGTCACTTACCGCATGTCGCTAAACGATGGTCCGGCTGAAAATTCTTGCCGACCATCGGCAGATGTATTGTTTCGGTCGGTGGCCGAGGCATACGGCAGTAACGCATTGGCCATTGTCATGACGGGAATGGGCAAAGATGGGCTGGCAGGAGCCAAGGCGATCAACGCTGCCGGCGGAACCATCTTGGCGCAAGACCAAGTCTCAAGCGTTGTGTGGGGAATGCCTGGCGCGGTGGCCAATGCCGGGCTGGCTGACCAACTTCTTCCCCCAAGCGAATTAGCTGAAGAAGTCTTACGTCGCACGGGAGCTTCGCCGCTGGCTCCCGTAGAAGCGGGAGCCTAAAAATGGCATTGATGGAATCGGATATCGCGTTTCTTTGTGACGTTGTTGCGAACGTCTCGGGAAACGTTATTTCGTCCGAACAGGGATACCTCTTGGAATCTCGGTTGCGACCCGTCGCAGAAAGCGAAGGCTTGGCGTCCGTAGAAACACTGGTTCGCGAATTGCGATCCGGTCGGCAGCCCAAGCTGGAAAGCCGAGTGGTGGAGGCGATGACCATCAATGAGACGTTCTTCTTTCGCGACCAACATCCATACGAATTACTACGTTCCACGATTGTTCCGCAGCTACTGCAAGCGCGTCAATCCGAAAAGAAACTATCCATTTGGTGTGCTGCCTGCAGCAGCGGTCAAGAACCGTACAGCATTGCAATGTGTCTACGAGACCATTTTCCGGAACTCAATACTTGGGACGTGAAGATCATAGCGTCGGATCTATCGGACGCCATTCTCCAGAAAGCGAAAAATGGACTGTATTCGCAGTTTGAGGTCAATCGAGGCTTACCGGCCAAGTACTTGGTGCGATTCTTTGATCGCGACGGCATGAATTGGCAAGTCAAACCGGAACTGCGGCAGTTGCTGGAGTTTCGCAAGATGAATCTGACCAAGCCGTGGCCCACGCTGCCCAAGTTTGACATCGTGTTCATTCGAAATGTAATGATCTACTTCAGTAACCCTACCAAGGAAGACATTCTGCGGCGGCTAAGGAAAACTGTCGCGCCCGATGCATACGTGCTGCTTGGTGGCGGCGAAACTATTTTGAACCTCAACACTCCGTTCACGCGGCATTCCGTGGCCGGAACTGTCTGTTATCGACCTCAGTAGCAAGAGAGAGTACATGAACATTAACAGCGAACAATTGGCCGAGCTTACCCGAAACGTCTGCCAAGCCATGTTAGGGCTGGACATCACTCCGTCCCCTTCGCCTGCTTCGTCGGAAACGCAACTGACATCCAAGGTTTGTATTTCCGGTCAATGGAATCGAACCATTGAAGTCGTCGCTTCGCCCGAAGCCGCTCGTTGCCTGGCTGCCACCATGTTCTGCATGGACCCGAGCGAAGTTGCGGCCAGCGAAATTGAAGACGCAGTTTCCGAAGTGGCCAACATGATTGGCGGGAACGTAAAAGGCATCCTGGGCGGTGACTGCGAATTGTCACTACCATCCATCGAATCCCAATCCAGTGTTACCCTGGAAACCGAACCGATTGCCAAAGCAACATTTGACTTGGACAACGGAGTACTGCAAGTTTTATTGAAGCACTCATAGCTTTGTTCATTCCATCGACCAACAGAAACGAGACCATCGATCCTTTTAAGACTGCGAAAGTATTATCATGAAGATCCTAGTTGTAGATGATAGCAAAGCCATGCGAATGATTGTCATTCGCACTCTAAAACAAGCCGGTTTTGATGACTGTGTCACACTGGAAGCGTCCAGCGGAGTAGAGGCACTGGAAGTCATCGCCAAGGAACGTCCCGGTCTGATTCTGTCTGATTGGAACATGCCCGAAATGAAAGGGATTGATCTGCTGAAGAAGTTGCGAGCGGACGGGAATGAAACGCCCTTCGGCTTTATCACTTCAGAAAGTGGTGAAGATATCGCGCATGTCGCGACCGAAGCCGGCGCTATGTTTATTGTGACCAAACCATTTACCGCTCAGAAGTTCGGTGATGTTCTATCACCCATTCTTGCCTAACCTGAAGGACCCCATCCCATGTCTACCTCCACCGCAACATTTCCCGACAAAGCCTACGTTCAAGAACTATTCCTGGGACTTTTCGGTTCCGGTTTAGAAGCAACAGAAAGTGCATCACCCGTCAGCGATCTCAGCAAGTCGATCGCCGCCTTCTATGTGGACGATGCCGGCGAACCTCAACGCGCACTGGTGTGTGACCTCGCGTTTTCCAATGCCACCGGCGCGGCACTCACCATGATTCCTCCCGGAGTGGTCAAGGACGCCATCAAGGACGGAGAAATCCCCGGCAATGTCATGGCCAACCTGCACGAAGTCCTGAACATCTGCGTCAATTTGTTTTCCGAAACTTCGGACAAACATCTGGTCTTGGGCGAAATCCTGAACTTAGGCGAAGTGCCTGCCAAACTGGCCGAAATCACGCAACACGCGTCGTTCGACGTCAAGGTGCCTCGTTACGGCTCCGGTGTGGTATCGCTGGTTGCGTTCTAATTCGATTGCTTCGAAGAATCGCTTTCGCAGCAAGCGCAAAACGGCAAGTGACACAGGGGCGTCACTTGCCGTTTTTGCGTGATTGGCGCGAATATTGAACAACGTGGCAATATCAAGCGGACACTAATGCACGCGTTGCCCCGGCACTGCGCCTTCGTCAATGGATAACAGAAAAACATCCGCATCGCCTGGCCCCGCGGCAACTACCATCCCTTCGCTGAGACCAAACTTCATTTGACGCGGAGCCAAGTTGGCCACCATGATTACCAAACGGCCAACCAATTGCTCGGGCTGGTAAGCCTTCTTGATGCCCGCGAAGACCTGACGAGTTTCATTGCCGCCCAAACCCAACGTTAACTTCAATAGCTTGCGAGCTTCCGGGACTTCTTCTGCGTTTAGCACTCTGGCCACTCGCAAATCCACCTTGGCGAAATCATCAAACGTGATTTGTTCGCATAGCGGTTCGTCCTTTAGCGGCTGATCGCTATCGGTGCTGTTGGCGGCCGCATCATTCGAAGTCATTTCTTCTTTGCTCTCTTCAATCATCGCTTCTACTTTCTTCGCGTCTACGCGCTGTAAGAGGTGAGTAAATTTGTTGACGGGCGTACCAGTCAGTGGTGTTTGCGCTTGATCCCAAGACGTAATCGGATCGTTCAGCAGTTCACCCGTCATATCTGCCAGCTTGGGCAGCACTGGTGCCAAGTAAATGGCAATCTGCCGAAACAGATTCAACGCAATCGTACAGACATCTCGCAATCGTTCGGCCTGCGCCGGATCTTTCTTCAGCACCCACGGTTCGCTTGCTTCGACAAACGGGTTCGCTTGATCCGCCAACTCCATGATCAACCGCATGGCGCGATTGTATTCACACTTTTCATACGCTTCGGCAATCGCTTCGCCCGCCTTGGCTGCAGCGGCGAACAAACCACCGTCATCCGGATACGTCGCCGATAACGCTTGCTGCTGAACGAATTTAGCGGTTCGCGAAGCCAAGTTGACCACCTTCCCCACCAAGTCTGAATTCACCTTGGCTTGGAATTCCTCCAAATTCAAATCCA
>JAGQOZ010001008.1 GCA_020426955.1 Planctomycetales bacterium | reverse complement strand
ACGGCGGCTACGAACAGGGACCTCGAACCGCTGCCTTCGTCCCCGAACCAAACATGCCGTTCCCGGTTTTGCTTGTCGGTGCAGTGCTGCTGTTTCGAATTCGCCTTTGATTTTGCAACGTGGATAGGGTCAAGCATGATGAAGAAACACGTCATCCTTCTTTGGTTACTGTGGAGTCTAATGGTTGCTGGCAGCAGTGCCCAAATCGAAGGATTTAACGAGCCGTTTGACTGGGTTGGTTCGTACCGATCTGACGATGGAGTCTTTGGCGGGCTGCACGATCCTGGTTGGCTCATCATCGCCAGTACAGCCAATGAAACGGGTGTCGTGATGGAGGCTAAACCTCCCATAACAGCAGAAGAACGTGACCCTGACTTCGTTCGATTCAATTCAGCAGATCGTGCGGTAAACACCGTCGGTGGTTTCATTGAGCGAGTTGAGTTCACCGACGTCCATCTGATGTCGGTGGCCGAGTTTCAGGGACCGCCTGGTACAGCATCCGGTATCGATTTGTTGCATTTTCGCAATCACGAGACACGCTCCGGAGGATTGTTCTTACGGGTGCTAGAGTCTTTGGATGGGGACCCAAGCGTATGGTCCTTGGTTAGTAGCGATCAGGAAAACTTAACGGGCTATGAGGTCCCCGCAGGGCAAAGCATTGCGTTCGAGATTCATTACGATTATTGGCAGGGCAGCGTATTTTACATTTATGACAATAATACGTCAGACGACATAGAACGACCGTATCAACTTGGTCCCTATGAAAACGACGCGCCGTTTAGTGACAGTCAACCCACTGCTGTGATTGTTCGGGCCGCCGGTTGGGCGGAGGCGGAAGCGGTGCTGGATCATTGGTCGTTGACACCGTTCATGGACCCCAGCGTGCCCGACTTTGACGGTGACGGAACGCTGAACGTCAGCGACTTAGAGCTGCTGCAGTCGGTGGTTCGAACCGACCAGAATCCGCGGCGCTACGATCTGAATGTGGATCGCATTGTGGACGAAGACGACGTACGCTATTGGGTGCACGAAATCCGCGACACCTACTTTGGCGATGCCAATTTGGATGGCGAATTCAACAGTCGTGACTTGGTGGAAATTTTTGTCGCGGGCGAATTCGAAGACCAACTCGAATTGAATTCCACCTGGAGCACCGGTGATTGGTCCGGCAGCGGCGAATTCGACAGTTCCGACCTCGTCCTGGCCTTCCAAGACGGCGGCTACGAACAGGGACCTCGAACCGCTGCCTTCGTCCCCGAACCAAACATGCCGTTCCCGGTTTTGCTTGTC
>JAGQOZ010001007.1 GCA_020426955.1 Planctomycetales bacterium | reverse complement strand
GGTGTAACTGGCTTCCATCCAAGACCTTCTTTTCTCGATGAGCGCGGCTTCAGCAGACGCCGGTAAGGAACGATCGAATTAGAAAATACCAAACCGGTAACATCGGCACAATTGTCGAAGCTATTGTTGAGCCGTCCCCATGCATGGAACCGAGCGAACAGGGAAGCTTGCCGCGTGACGACTCCACGCAGCAAACCAAGTTGATTTTAAGCGTTTCTAGTCGGCGACGGGTAGATTATCTGCGGTAACCCTGGCCCATGTTGCGACGTTCGCAGCAGCGCGCGTATTGAGTTCGCGTCTATCATGATTTGCAGGACCTTTTCTGTTGTTCGATAGTCGTTCTTCCCGGATTGCGATAGCCCAGTCAAGGCCGCAAACTAGCAGTGTCTGGACTAGTTGTTGTTTTCGGCGACGGTGGAGAATGAGCAACGAGACTCCAGCACGTGCTATTCCGCACCGGTGGCATGACTGCGTTTCGCAGGTCCGAACCCACAATCTTTGCCCTCCTTGAACATCCCGCCGTCGTCTGTCTTGTCTTCACCCACGGAATAGACTGACACACCGCTGTCACTTTTCTTTACAACCAGCGACCTGCCAGTAAAGGGGTCGATTGTCCACGCAGCGGGTACGTCGGCGTTGTCCAGACCCTGGGCGTCGTCGTCTGCCTGCTGGAGTGAATTCAGCACGCGGAGCGAGCGGATGAGTGCGAGATCGCGATTACTAGCCTTGATCGTGGCCACGACAGAAGGTAATAGCAAGTCGGCCAGTACGCCCTTGCCGGTCGGAACCGCTAAGGTGCCACCCGCCTGGAACTCCTTCTCGACTTCGTGGTAGGGTTCATCAGCCAGCGGAATGATCGTGTCATAGAGTTCGATCGAACCAAGAAAATGCCGTTTGACGGGCCAGCCGAGTAAATTGCCAACTACTGGAGGAGCGCGTTCCCAGCCTTGCTCGATACACGCACTAATGGTCAGTGCCCGTTCCTTGCGAAATACTTCTTCCAAATGGACGTCTCGTTCCAACCTCTCCAGCTCCTTATCGACCTTGGCGTACGTCGCCGCGTCGACGGGACCGACTATCAGCGACTGGTGCAGGTTGTTCAGAGCCATGTTCCGCATCGCAACCGTTACCAGATAGCTGACGATGGTTGGCTCTTCCTGGCAGAGTTCTGACAAATCAAGCAGTGACAGGCTCCAATCGTTGGCCGCCTGTTGGTCTCCGTCGGCCAAGAGGACTAGGACTCGCCAGTCGACGAACCGCGCGATCGTGCGTAGGTGCTGCAGTCTCGCTAGTTGCGCCTCCG
>JAGQOZ010001006.1 GCA_020426955.1 Planctomycetales bacterium | reverse complement strand
CGTGTTCCTGTACGGTCCATTCATGACGCACATCATAAATCAAACCCGATTCCAACGAGTTGTTGACACACTCATCATTGCGGCAAGGACGAACAACAAAGCCGTTGATGGTTCTGGCACGGCGGAAACACTTGGCCGTGGTCCTTGCTCGTAGCCACCATCTTGGAAGGCCAAGACTAAATCCGCTGACGTGAAATCCCCGTCGGCGTTCCAATCACCAGTCGACCATGTGCTGTTGCGTTCGCTCCCATCTTCGTACTGGCCAATCTGGAATAAGTTGACAAGATCGGGGCTATTGAATTCGCCATTGACGTCAGCGTCGCCGAACCATGTGTTCCTTAGATCGTGAACCCAATATTCGAGATCCTCTGCATTGGTGGCACCGTCTTCATTTACGTCAAACTGCGGCTCTTTCCAAGCGTCCCAAATGGCCTGTGAAAGTAAGTTCACGTCCGCGATGCCAAGCACGCCGTCCCCATTGATATCCCCGTTCCACGCATCGAGAGAAAGGGAAGAGTATCGAGTTATCGCGCCATTCGACAGCGTAACTCCGGATGCCTGCATGTAAACCCGGCTGGTGTATTCGATCGTTTCTGCGAACGGTGGCAGCTGGATTGGGCCGAGCACCGCCGTAGGTTCGTCAGAGCCTACGGTGTCGTAGAATTCCGCAAAGGCGATGTTGTCGTCTGCAACTACACTCAACGTCAATCCAATGTCATCACCGCTTGGAACTAACACCGAGACAAAATCGGTGTCCCCAAGATTTGTGGTGACAATGATGCTGAAAAGCCATTCATTTGGGCCCGACCGCTCATTTTCGGCCAAGACAGCGCGAAGCCCCCCTATTTGCCCCGACACAGTACCATGGTACGCGTGGCTAATTCCTATAATACTCGTATCGAGGAAATCTGCCTCTCCAAGATCCACGTTTTCAATGACAACACTCGAGGAAAAATTCTCCAAGTCATCTATACGAAATAGAAAGTCTTGGTCCGCGCCCTCAGGAGACGGGAAGCCTCCATTTGTGACGTGCAGCCCCGTCGCATCTAGATACCCGTCGCCGCTATAGGTCCACCCCACAAGGTCCAGCCCGTCAAGTTGCCCATCTATGGATTCGAAGGGACCGCGTCCGGTAAACGATTCCACTCCGCCACTTGACCATGCCGAGCTGCACGCGATCGCAACTCGCACTGCCACGGCGCACATAACGCACGTCGAGCTTTTCAGCTTTGGTGAAGCAGTGTCAATCATCGGTGTACCGTGCGACAAACGTTCGTTTTTCAGCGTAACCCCAGCTAGGGTTAGATTTTAGCGATTTCGGGCCTGCTGGTCGTCTCAAAACGTC
>JAGQOZ010001005.1 GCA_020426955.1 Planctomycetales bacterium | reverse complement strand
AAAACATTTTGTAGACTGCAACCATCCACCGGAACGGTGGGTAACTACACTAAGGGCTTGGGCTCGATTTGACCGAATGGTCACATCCAGCTGTGCGAAACGTATTCAAATCATTGAACTGGTAGTCTGATGGAAGTTGGTGAAATCCTGTTACGCCGAGGTCTGCTGGACGAAACACAGCTCCAGGCCACGCGCGCTCAATGCAACGGAACCGGCGTATTTCACAAAGCCATCGATTTGGGTTATGTGAACGAAGATGCGGCTTTGCGCGCCATTGGTGAAGAAATGGGATTGGACTTTGTGGAATTGACGGAAGCGGAAGTCGATCTGACATTGCTGCAACAGTTTCCGCAGAAGCTGATCTATCGCGATTCGCTGTTTCCGGTCGCTCGAGAAAACGGATCGTTGAAAGTGGCAACTTCCGACCCTTTCAATCTTTATTCGATTGACGAAGCTTGTTCGGCCACCGGCTTGGACGTGATTCCCGTTCTGGCGGCTCGTCATGAAATCGCCAAGCTAATCAAGACGCATTTGGGTGTTGGTAGCGAAACCATCGAAGGCCTGATGAAGCAGAAGGCTGACGACGGAGTGGAGCTGCTGGACGAAATTGAAACGGACGGTTCAGAACTTTCCGAAATGGCGCAAGAAGCGTCGGTCGTGCGCTTGGTGAATGAAATCTTGCTCGAGGCCATCGAATCTCGCGCAAGTGACGTGCACATTGAAGCGCAAGGTCACGGCGTGGTGATTCGGTACCGTATTGACGGCATGCTGCATCCGCAACCCGTTCCGCCTGAAATCAATCGTTTTCAAGCAGCGATTATCAGCCGTCTAAAAATCATGTCGCGGTTAAACATTGCGGAAAAGCGACTGCCACAAGACGGTCGTATGAAGCTGAAGGTTTCAGGTCGAGAAATCGATGTGCGAGTTTCCGTGATCCCGATGATTCATGGCGAAGGTATCGTCATGCGTATTTTGGACAAAGGCGCGATGGCCTTTGATCTGAAGAAATTGGGCATGGATCCCGATGTGCTGAAAACCTTTAACGAATTGATTCGCTTGCCGCACGGGATTGTTTTGGTCACGGGCCCAACCGGTTCGGGAAAAACGACTACGTTGTACAGTTCGCTACAAGATATTCGCAGCCCATCTACCAAAATCATCACGACGGAAGATCCGGTGGAATATCAGCTGGACGGTATCAATCAGATTCAAGTGCATGCGCAAATTGGTCTGACGTTTTCCAAGTCCTTGCGATCGATTTTGCGACACGATCCGGACGTGGTGCTGGTGGGCGAAATTCGAGACTTAGAAACAGCGGAAAACGCCATTCAAGCTTCGTTGACCGGCCACATGG
>JAGQOZ010001004.1 GCA_020426955.1 Planctomycetales bacterium | reverse complement strand
AACGATTCCGCCGTGGTGTCAAGTGGTGCATCAGCATGAGCCGTTCGATCCTGATGGCTGTGATACAAGTAGCCGTGACGCAGTGACAACTCGACGTCACTCAGCCCATGATACGGCCGATAGGTGAGTGGTTGTTCAATGGTGGTGGCCGAATAGATGGAATGCATCAAGTCATCACACCAAATGGCGTCGAATCCGTGACCTCCGTCTTCTTGCGGTCGCAGCATGACGGGGTCATTGACGTTGGCTTCGGCAATTGCGTGTACGGGGCGGCCCAGCTGGTGCGAACGATTTTTTAACGCCGTGACGATGTCGGCCAAAATGGATCGATCACTATCATCGAATAGGAAATGGACCGCATCCAGTCGCAGGCCGTCAAAATGGAATTCGTCAATCCAGTAGCAGGCATTCTGGATGATGAAACGTCGTACATTTTTCGCATACGGCCCGTCGTAGCCAAACGCCGCTCCCCACGGCGTGTGATGCTTCTTGGAAAAGTAAGGCGCAACATCGTTCAGGTAATTTCCTTCCGGCCCTAAGTGGTTGTAGACCACATCCAGCAATACCGCCAAACCACATGCGTGGCACGCATCAACAAACTGCCGCAAGTCATTGGGCGAACCATAGGCGTGATTCGGAGCGAATAGGCCTACGCCATCGTAGCCCCAATTCCACCGTCCCGGCGCTTCGGCCAAGGGCATTAGCTCCACGGCCGTCACGCCCAATTCGACCAGCGCCGGCAGTCGCTGGATCGCTGCCTGGTACGTGCCTTCGTTGGTAAACGCACCGACGTGCATTTCATAAATGATCAAGTCTTCTTTGCGGACTCCGGACCAACCCTGATCTGTCCACGGGAATTGATGCGAAGGCGGCATCACTTGCGACCATTCGTGGACCGAACCTGGCTGATACCTCGCCGCTGGATCGGGACGCTGGTGCTTGTGGTCGATGCGTAACATGTACTGGTCGAACGGGCCGATGCGATCGAATTCGCCGATAAAATAGCCGCCAGACGATTTGCTCAAAGCGAATGATTCCGGCTGGCCTTCTCGCCGAACAATCACTTCGACCGATTTTTTCTTCGGTGCCCAGATGCGGAAACACGTTGTGTTAACCGATATCGGCTCGGCTCCGACCGGTGACCTCGAATCCTGTTGTCCAGTATCCGTGTCGTCGGCGGGCGACGGAGAATCTAACAATTCAAACCAGCAGCATCCTTCCAGTACGCCGCTGGTTGCCGGCTGTGTGGCCAGAAACAATCGATTCTGCCAACCGTGTTCTTGATGAAATTGAAACACGCGTTGCGCCAAATCGCGGTCCGCATTGGCAACCAGGATGGCTCGAAATCCGGCCGTCAGCGCCGCCCAATCGTTC
>JAGQOZ010001003.1 GCA_020426955.1 Planctomycetales bacterium | reverse complement strand
GGTCTTACGACAACAAGGCGGCCCGCGGGGCGGCGGATAAACACTACGCCACCATGTCGCTTGAAGAGATATGCAGGCTACCGGTGACCCAGCTTGTGACCGAGAACGCCCATTTGCATCTCTGGACGACCAACGGATTTCTACGTGAAGCATTCGACGTGATTGAGGCCTGGGGATTCGACTTTAAGTCGTGCCTGGTATGGATCAAGCCGCAACTAGGAATGGGCAACTACTGGCGAGTGTCCCACGAATTCTTATGTGATCGATCACATAACGTTTCTTATGTGGCGTCGCGGATTATGTTGTGTTGTCATGCTTGACCTCTGTTTTCGCGTAGGTTTTGGTTTGGATTGGCCACATAATTTTCACTACAGCGACCTCAGGAATTCCATCAGGTCTGGCTGGTCCTTCCAGTGCTTGTCGTCGCTCGAGGAACACTCCACTTCGCAGGTTGCTAGTGCTTTGGCTTTCATTTCCAAGTCGACTTCGGCGTAGATGTTGGTCGTCGCCAGCGAGACATGGCCCAGCCAGCTTCGAATCGTGTTGATGTCGACACCAGAACGAAGTAGGTGTGTTGCTGTCGTGTGGCGTATCACGTGAGTTGTGACACGTTTGCGCGCGATTGCGGGACTGCCATTGGCCGCTGAGGCTGCGTTTCGTTTCACGAGCTCATTGATACCGAAGCGTGTGTAATGTCGCCCGTTACGATTGAGAAAGACGCGTGCGGAAGGATCGCGTCCCTCCATCAACGGACGGATCGCATCCGCCGTTCGTTGCCATAACGGGCACGTCCGTTCCTTGCTACCCTTGCCTCGGAACTTCACGAACGACTGCTGTCCGTTCGATAAAGTGACGTGGCTGATCGGAAGCTGTGCCACTTCATCCGCTCGAGCTCCGGTATTGTAGAGGAACAGCAAGATGGCGGAGTCACGTTGTCCTTGAGCCGTTGATGTGTCCGGCGTTTCGAGCAACGCATCCATCTCTTGCTTTTCCAGGTATGAAATCGTCGTTCGCGTTCGCTTTTTCGTCGGAATCGTTGCGAGTTCACCGTACCACTCGATGAACTCCGGGTTCCGGCTCGAGATAAACTTGGCCAGTGAATGAATCGCACCCAGCCGCTGGTTGCGAGTCGAAACGCTGCAGCCGCGTTCCTCTTCGAGGTTGTTGAGGAATTCGAGAACATTCGTCCGCGACAAGTCACCAACCTGCAGACGATCAATTCGTTTGCGACTGCGCTTCGCAGCGAATGGTAGAAGCTGCTGCAACGTATCTCGGTAACTTGTCTGCGTGTTCCGAGCAAGGTTTCGTTCGACGGGAAGATAGTCCACCAAGAATTGGCGAACCCATGGGCTAAGGTTTTTCGTTTCAGGCATCGGATGTTCCCG
>JAGQOZ010001002.1 GCA_020426955.1 Planctomycetales bacterium | reverse complement strand
TAAACCACGTCCGCCGAATTCACTCCGCCCATCGAATCAGAATTGGCAATGGCCTTGGTGGCGCTGGCCGTCAGCAGGGCTTGAATCTGTGGAGAAGTCAGCGCGGGGTTCGCCGACAGCATCAACGCCACGGTTCCGGCCAAATGCGGCGATGCCATGCTGGTACCGCTATACCGAGCGTATCGGCCGTTCGACACGGTGCTGTAAATTCCTACACCGGGCATGTCGACTTGCAACGCGCCGCTATTGCCAACTTTGTTGCTGAAGTTGGCTCGTCGATTATTCGAATCGTACGCGCCGACCGAAATTACATTCGACAAATCACCGCTATACGTTGCCGGATAGGATGGAACCGACGCCGATTCGTTCCCCGACGCAATCACTACAAAGACGTCATGCTGTTGTGCGTAAGCCAGCGAGTTGTAAATGGTTCGACTGGGCGCCGCACCACCCAAGCTTAAATTGATCACATTCGCACCGTTGTCCACCGCATAGCGAATTCCCTGTGACACGGCGTAGTCACTGCCCGAACCGTTACTTCCCAACACCTTGACCGGCATGATCTGTGCGTCATACGCCACGCCCGTACTGCCCGAACCGTTCCGTAGCGAAGCAATCGTTCCCGCCACATGCGTACCATGTCCGTTGGCGTCCTGCACATTTGCATTGCGGTTGGCAAAATTCCAACCATAAACGTCGTCCACGTAGCCGTTGCGGTCATTGTCGATACCATCGCCGGCAATTTCGTCCGTATTGGTCCAGATATTGGACGCGAGATCAACATGCGTCCAATCGACACCGGTATCGACCACCGCCACCACGACTCCTTCGCCCGTATAACCTTGATTCCAGACTTCCGGTGCGTTGATGGCGTTCAAGTTCCAGTCGTTCGCACCGCCAAAATAGGTCACATCTGGAAATGGAGCGACAGGAGATGGTGACGAGTCTTGTTCGTTCGTAGGCTGCGACGTCACAGGAACCGTCGGCGAAGTTTCTACTTCATCAGTAGGCTGCGGCGTAGTAGGAACCGGCGGCAGTGGTGCTTCATCAACGGGAGTCGGATTGGTAGCTGTCGGCGGCGAATTCGGCGGTGCTGTTTCGGCAGGCGGATTGCTTACTGGCGGTGTGTCGTTCGCCGGTGGCGTCGGCACAAGCGGCGTCGTTGGCGGCGCCACAGCGTCAATCTGCCACCCCAGCTGATACGATGTCGCTTTACTATCGTACGAACGCACTACCAGAAAGTATTCTCCGGCTAACAATTGAGTGTCAATTCGTTCCGACCGATTTCCCGACCGTTTGGATGCTTGCAAGATCAGTCCGTCCGAACCAGCCAAGTAAATATCCGCGTCGGCCGAAAGTTGGTCCAACGTGACAGTTGTGTTCGAAGACTTGTCCAACGTGAAGCGAAAATAGTCCGACCGATCGTTCGCGT
>JAGQOZ010001001.1 GCA_020426955.1 Planctomycetales bacterium | reverse complement strand
CAACTAGCAGCGGCGTCGCACCGGGCGCCATTCGCGGAAACGAAACTAGTCATGGTTGCATGATATGCTTTTCGAATTCGACGGTTTGGACCTTCTTGGCGATGGCCGGCGTCAAATTCGCGCAGTCGCCATCTCGGAGGCACACATGTTAGGCGGTGTATTTCGTCAATAATGTTGTAATGAAAGACTATCGCCCATGCCGAAACGTCTGTATGCTTGCACTGAAGGCGATACAGTTCGATGGTCACGGACTTAGCAAGTATCGCGCATGTTTTAATCAGTCCGATGGATTCCGAGCTCGCAGTTTGCGGCTTTTTGCTTTGATAGTCGACGGCACACCGTTTGCTACGACGTTGACCGTTCTTGAACCCAGTACGGTGAAACATGTTTAGTGACGGCTATCAGCGAATCAATGGATACGACGAATTATTGCAGGCGGACGGGGTGCCGCGAGCGCACAGCCGACGCTTTGTGAGTCGCTTGTGTTCCATTTCGGACGAAGAGATTCAGCGACGCCAGCGAACGGCCGAAGCTAGTCTTTTCAATCTGGGAATCACCTTCACCGTTTACGGACATGAACAGGGGACGGAAAAAATCTGGCCGTTCGATCTGGTGCCTCGGATTGTCGAAGCGAAGGAATGGAACCGAATTCGCAAGGGCTTAGAGCAACGTGTTCGAGCGTTAAACTATTTTATTGATGACATTTACAACGAACAAAAGATCATCAAAGACGGCGTTATGCCGGAAGACCTGATTCGGACGGCCAAAACATACCGCCAACAACTTCAGGGATTTCATCCTCCGCAAGGTGTGTGGTGTCACATTAGCGGTGTGGACTTGGTTCGGCATTCGGACGGCACGGTTTACGTTTTGGAAGACAACTGCCGCTGTCCTTCGGGCGTTTCTTACGTGTTAGAAAATCGCGAATTGATGAAGCGGACATTTTCGCAAGTGTTCGAAGGGATGTCGGTATTGCCGGTCGAGGATTATCCGGAACGGCTGCTAGATACGCTGTTGTCCTGCGCTTCTGCTACGACTGAGCGTCCGACCGCCGTCCTGCTGACACCGGGCGTATACAATTCCGCCTATTTCGAACACACCTTCTTAGCTCAGCAAATGGGCGTGGAACTGGTCCAAGGTCCCGATCTGATTGTGGAAGGCGACTTCGTCTACAAATGCACAACGCATGGATTGCAACGAGTAGACGTGATTTATCGCCGGATTGATGACGACTTTTTGGATCCGCAGGTATTTCGCGAAGACTCCGTCTTGGGCGTGCCGGGCATCATGGACGTATACCGCAAGGGGAATGTAACGTTAGCCAATGCTCCGGGGTCAGGCATTGCGGACGACAAGGCGATCTATGCGTATGTGCCGGAAATTATTCGGTACTATATGAGCGAAGATGCTATCCTGTCCAACGTCCCCACGTATGTTTGCTCGAAG
>JAGQOZ010001000.1 GCA_020426955.1 Planctomycetales bacterium | reverse complement strand
GCTCTTCAGTGGAGCCACGATTGGAAAAGAGGATGTCGAAACAACAGAAGGATTCACAGACAGAGTCGAACTGGTATTCGTTAGCTACGGAAGCAAAGAGGTCGAAGGCGGTCGAACTCGTCCTGGAGGAAACCCGGCAGACTCCGTGGAACAATTAAAAGCAATGGGAATCAATGCCCACTATTACCTGTCTCCTGAAACTGCCCACGAATGGCAGACTTGGCGTCGCAGCCTGAAGGAATTTGCACCGTTGTTGTTTCAAGTAGACAAGTAGCCAAACCGTAGATTAGTTGAGTCCGAATCGATTTCTGCAGGCGGGACTTGTTATTGGTTAACGCAGTTAGCTTTCCGTAACACTGCTTTGACAACATCGGCAGCCGCTTGGTGACTCATGCCACTTGGCTTTCTGTCGCGATAGAAACCAAATCCATAATGGAACGAATGCGATTCGGCGTGGCTAAGTACCCGATTCCTCGATGCAAATGCAGACGAAATTGACGATTCACGGCCGTGGCGTCTGCGGTATCGACACCATCCATTTCGCAGCGCTGATGCAATAGCGCCGCGTAGAGTTCGTGAAGTTCACCTCCAAAGACGTGCCAAGACATTTCCACGTTACTGTCCGCCGGGATTTCTACGGGTGTCGGGGGAGTTGCTTCCGCCAACGACACGCAGAACGCCCAGCGACATAGAATATTCCATTGAGAAATACCGGTGCGTGACTTCAGCCTGACTAGTTGATCCTTTGCCTGAGACGATAGTCGAATTTGTTTGATAGCCATTTGGTTGCACTTTCTTACGCGTGGGCGGTTTCCCAGAAATATCCTTCCCGAGCCGAAGTGGACTTGCTGCGATCGTTGTAGTCCAGATGGAACGCTCGAGCCATCGACGGTTGCAGCTTTTCAAACGCCGTTTCTTCTATTTCGGTATCGGTGGACAGGATGACAACTTGATGACTCGCGTTGGGGAAATATCGCTGCAATAACGCATTGCGATGTTCGGAATCCAATCGTCCCATAGGCGTGTCAATTACCGCTGGCAATGGTCTGGCTGAAGCACGCGATAATCCCCATAGCACGGAAATGGCAAAGATCTGCTTTTCACCTTCGGAAAGTTGCTGTTTCGAGATCCGTTGTTGGGCAGCATCTTCCAAGTGAATTTCGAATGTGACTGGATCAATAATCACGCGTTGAACCAACGCTTTCTTTCGCAACAAAAAGCGAAACGACTCGGTAATGTATTCGGCCAAGCGTTCCATCTTACTTTCGGTCGCTCGTTGCAAGAAGGTCGACATGGTCTTCTGTGTTTTGTCCAACAGTTCCAGAAGACGTCGGTCTTCTTCGTTGGAAATGGTTTCATCTACCAATTGTTTACGAATCCGCTTGGCTTGTTCGTCCAGTACAGATCTCGCTTGACGTTCGGTTTCCAAAACGGATTGCATTTTTTG
>JAGQOZ010000999.1 GCA_020426955.1 Planctomycetales bacterium | reverse complement strand
CCACATTTCGCTGGTCTTGTTCGTTCAGGCCTAGCTTTCGATCTACCAGATCATCGCGAGTTCCATAGTCCTTCAGGAAATTTACGGCATCAATGACGGTGACCATGGTGTCTAGTCGAGCGACATCGCCGAGACACGAACCATCTTCGTCTTCAAACGTGAATGTTTCCGCGACAGGCATTGGTTCAGAAATGCCGGTCGATTCCACTAGCAAATAGTCGAATCGACCTTGCTTGGCCAGATCGGTGACTTCGCGCAACAAGTCTTCTCGTAACGTGCAGCAGATACAACCGTTGGTCATTTCCACCAATTGTTCTTCGGTACGGCTGAGCGCCGCTTGACCTCCCTTGACCAACGCGGCGTCAATGTTGACTTCGCTCATGTCATTCACAATCACGGCCACTCGTAATCCTTCGCGATTGGCTAACACATGATTCAGCACCGTTGTCTTGCCAGCTCCCAAAAATCCAGAGAGCACGGTGACGGGTAATCGTTTCATTGATCCTTTTCCTTTGTTTCAAATTGGTAATGGCCATTTGCTGGCACTGTTGGCGGCCGGTCATTTGCGCCAGCGATAGAACGCCGCAATGAACAACCACGGCATCAACACCATTCTTAGATGGTTTGGTTCGGGGACCGGCAGAGGTCTCGCGCCCAGTTCGTATCCGCCGTCCTGAAAGGCCGCAATCAGATCGCCACTGTCGAATTCGCCGTCGGTATTCCAGTCGCCGTGCTTCCAGCGAGAATTGGCTGCCACCGAGTCTTCGTAGTGGCCGAATCCAAAGACTTGCACCATGTCAGACGAATTGAATTCGCCGTCCAGATTCGCGTCGCCAATCCAAGTCTGTCGAACTTCGCGCACCCAAGCATCCAGATCGACTTGATCGATTCGACCGTCACCCGATACGTCAAATTCGTTGGTAAGCTCAGACGGTTCGGCCGAAGACGAAATCTGATCTTGTAGGCGATGAACGTCTCGGATATCCAAAACTCCATTGCGATCAAAGTCACCCACCACGCCCATTTGCGGCAACGAACGCAGTGCCATGGCAACGCCGGAAAGGGGCGCGCCGTTGTTCAGGACAATCCAAAACGGTTCCGAACTGCTGTATCCATCGGCGGTGATAACTTGCTGGATGGCATATATTCCGTCGGACGGTGCAGCTCCGGAAAAGGTCGCTAGTTCAAACGTGTGGTGCTGATGGAGCGTTCCCTGATTTCCAATGGCTCCAATCAAGAATCCTGGTTGGTTACCGGATGATGCGGTGATGACCGTATTCAGCTGCGGAAAGACGGGCCAGAACTGACGCAGATAGACATCTTCATCCGCCACTACGTCCCAGTTGGATCCGTTGGAGAAAAGCAGCGGTGAAACCACGTTGAACATGACTTCATCGTTCAGCTTGAACTGCCCCGCACTGGTCGTCGAGTAACCCGGGCTGGTGCCATGCCAGACGGTGCCGTCGCCAAGGACGTCGAAGTTTCGAACC